>JAOZPF010000357.1 GCA_029932895.1 Anaerolineae bacterium
ACTGACCAGGCAATGGACGTTCGCTGGCTACCACGTCGGGCCACGGCCCTGAACATTGCCAACGCCAAGGTCAACCTCTCTTTCACCGCGGGGATGGCGCGCGGCATCCTGTGCAACAGCCTGGTCTGCCTGGCAGTCTGGCTTTGCCTGAGCAGCCGCAGCGTGACAGACAAGATCCTGGCTATCATCTTTCCCATCACCGCGTTCGTGGCCTCTGGCTTTGAGCACAGCGTCGCCAACATGTACTTTATCCCGATGGGAATCCTGTTGAAGGGTGAGCCCGATGTGGTGGCAGCGGCGGGAAAGGTCGCCAGCGACCTGGTCAACCTCAATTGGCACGGGTTCCTCGGCAACCTCCTCTCCGTCACCACAGGCAATATCTTTGGAGGGGCCTTTATGGTAGCCATCGTCTACTGGTTCATCTACCGCCGCCCCCAAACCAAATGGTTCTACCCCAGGCAGGCGCTCAAGCTCTTTGCCCCCTCCGCCCCGGTTCACGAACCGGAGCAGGCGGACGCGAACTAGTATCAAATAGCCAAGGTGGTTGCCCATCACAGGGCAAAACCACCAAGCAACTTTGCCCGGACGTTCACGTCCGGGCTCAATCTTGAGCCCCCGTAGGGGGGAGCCGGGCGATTTAGCGCCCGGCGGTCCAGGCAAAAAACAAGTTGGACTCGGGATTGCGTCACAAGGCTGCAATCCCGGGTTTGCTATCTGCCTCACCTCTGGTATCATGCCCCACTGCTATGCTCACCGACTGGTTTCTCGCTTTTTTGCCCATTCTGCTTGTCCTGCTCCTGATGCTGGGGTTGCGCTGGAGGGGGACGCGGGCCGGGCCGCTGGGGTGGCTGGCGGCGGTGCTCATCGCCGTCCTCCGCTTCGGCGCGGGCTGGGAGGTGCTGGCCTGGGCGCAGGTCAAGGCGCTTTTGCTGGCGCTGTGGGTGCTCTATATTATCTGGGCCGCACTCCTCTTTTACCGCGTCACCGCCGAGGCCGGGGCCGTGGCGACCATCGGCGCGGGGCTGCCCCGCCTCACCAGCGACCGCGCCTTGCAGGCACTCCTCCTCGGCTGGGCCTTTAGCTCATTCCTCCAAGGAGTGAGCGGCTTTGGCGTCCCGGTGGCGGTGATCGGGCCGCTGCTGGTAGGTCTGGGTTTTCCCCCCGTCGCCGCCGTCGTCATCCCCTCCATCGGTCATTCCTGGGCTGTCACTTTTGGCTCGCTCGGCTCCTCCTTCTACGCCCTCATGGCCGCCACCGGGCGACCGGGGGCAGAATTGGCCGCGCCAGCAGCAGCGATGCTGGGGCTGGCCTCCTTGCTGTGCGGCATCGGCGTGCTGTGGGCCGCCGGCGGGCCGCAGGCGTTGCGCCGTGGCATCACCCCTCTGCTGCTCATCGGCCTGGCAATGGCGGGCACACAATATCTGGTCGTCACCCACGGGCTGTGGTCCATCGGCGGGATGTGCGGGGGGCTGGCGGGACTGGGAGTGGGTGTGGCATGGGCGCGGTGGCGACAGCGGAGGAGAGGCCAGCCCCAAAGGGAACACCCCCAGGACACTGGCCCGAAGCCCTCTATGGAACTGCGTTGGGCGCTGCTGCCCTATGGATTGTTGGTCGCTATCGTCCTGGCAGCCGAACTGGTCCCGCCGGTGCACGCATTTCTGGGGCAGGTAGTGCTACGCCTAGCCACGCCGGAGCTGACCACCGCCCGCGGCTGGGTCACTCCCGCCGGCGGCGCCAGGAGCATCAACCTGTTCGGCCACGCCGGCGCGCTGCTGCTCTATACCTCCCTCGCCACTATGGGGCTGTATACCTGGCAGGGACGGTACGCGCCGGGCACCGGACGCCGCATCGCGCGTGAGGTAATGCGGCGGGGAGTCCCTTCCAGCATTGGCATCGCCACGATGGTGGGAATGGCCGTGACGATGGGCCACGCCGGAATGACGCGCCTACTGGCGGAGGGGATCAGTCGCGTGGCTGGCCCGGCCTTTCCCCTGGTCTCTCCCTTTATCGGCGCACTGGGTGCGTTCATGACCGGCTCCAACACCAACTCCAACGTCGTTTTTGGCCTGCTCCAAGAGCAGGTGGCGATGCTGGTGGGCACGAGTCCCCTGCTGGCGCTGGCGGCGCAGACGGCGGGCGGGGCCATCGGCGGCATGTTCGCCCCGGCCAAAGTCATCGTCGGTTGCGCGCCGGCCGGCGCGGACGAGGGGGCGACTATGCGCAAGACAATGGCCTACGGCGCGGCGATCCTGGTCGTGCTGGCGGTGGTGACGGCGGGGATAGCCACCATAACCCAATAGCCTCCTGCATCCTTTCAGTTTTGGGACAAGCTGCAGGCGTCGAGCGCACCAATTCAGTGATTCCACCGTCGGGACCAATAATTCGTCCCCAAACTGACGCACACGCTCCCGCAGGGCGTATTTCACTTGGGGGCGGGTTGCCCGGCAGGGGAGACGCAAAAGATGGGGGTCGAGGCCGTAGCTTGGAGGTTGCGCTTGGAGCGCGACGTCACTATGGGATATAGGGGAATATAGGCTTTAGCCGGGTTGAGGAACCCAGGCTCCAATGGGAAGCCAAGTA
>JAOZPF010000358.1 GCA_029932895.1 Anaerolineae bacterium
ATCCTCTTTCTCCCAGAGCAGGATGGCGAGGCGGTGCGCCCGTTTATCATGCAGCGGGACCACCCTTTGGCTGTCTTTCTCTCCCGCACCGTGGACAGGTCGCTCTCGGAGGTGCGGTTTCCGCTTGCCCGGCTGCCCGTCAGTTGGCGCGAGCGCATTCCCAAGGGGCGGCCCTGCGTCAGCGCGGAGCCTGGGAAGTTGATCGCCGAGGTTGTTGGCCCCGAGGCAGCGGAGATGGCGGTGCAGTATGGTCGGGTGCAGTGCGTCGTCGTGCTGCCGCTCCGCAGCGGTGGTTTCCTGCGTGGCCTGCTCGTCGTGCCTCTGGCGCGGGAATGTGTGCGTCACCAGGACCTCGATCTGGCGATGTCCGTAGCCGAGCTGGCTACCGCCGCCCTGGAAAACCGCGCTCTTCTGGGGCAGGCCCGCCGCCGCGTCTCCGACCTGGAGCGTCTTTTTGAACTGGCTCACACGATGGCAGCCGCCAACGAGCCCAAAGAGGTGGCGGTGAACGCGGCACGCCAGTTCGTCCGCGCCCTGAGCGTGGAGGAAGTCAGCATCTCGCTTTGGGACCGGGATGGTGATTGCCTGCGGACGATGGTCGATGTTTACTACGACTATGATGATGACAGGTTCGATCATCGAGAGGGCCTCAAGGTCTATCCCCTGTCCGACTTTCCAGCCACGCGGGAGGTGTTGGAGCGCCAACAGCCGCTCCAGGTCCTGATCGACGACCCCGAGGGCGACTCCCATGAGCAGAAGCTCATGCGGCTGGGAAACATCCGCACCCTTACGATTCTCCCCCTGGTTCACAAGGGTCAGAGTATCGGTGTCGTCGAGTTGGGGGACCTGTTCGAGGCACGTCGCTTTAATGTCGACGAGATGGGCCTGGCGATGACGTTGGCCACTCAGGTGGCGGCAGTGTTGGAGAACGCCCGCCTGTACCAGGAGGTGCGGGAGCATGCCGCGGAACTGGAGGAGGCGTATGCCCGGCTCCAGGAGCTGGACCGGATGAAGGACGAGTTGATCCAGAACGTGTCTCACGAACTGCGGACGCCCCTGACGTTTCTCGCGGGGTATGTGGGGTTGCTCGTCCAGGGAGAGTTGGGCCCGCTGACGGAGGAGCAGGGCAGGGGTCCGGAGGTTATCGCCCGCAAGACGCAGCAGCTCTCTCACCTCGTGCAAGATATCGTCACAATGGAGATGGTCGCCAAATCAACGCTAGAGACCAGACCTGTTGACATGGGGCAACTGGTGAAAAGAGCGATGGAGGAGTGCATTGTGGTTGCGGCTGGGGCCGGCATCGAACTGCGCGTCGATGTGGCGGACGGCTTGCCCGCGGCTCTGGTTGACCCGCCCCGCATAAGTCAGGTTCTTGACAACTTGCTCTCCAATGCGATCAAGTTCAGCCCCAACGGCGGCGTGATCACCGTGCGCGTGACGGAGGTGGAGAGAGGGGGCAAGCGCTGGCTGCAGACCGAGGTGGCGGATACGGGCATCGGCATCCCGGCCGACAAGCTGTCGTACCTCTTTGACCGGTTCTACCAGGTTGACGGGTCCACGCAGCGGCGGTTTGGCGGCATGGGGCTGGGACTGGCTATTGTCAAGCGCATCGTCGAGGCCCACGGCGGGGAGGTAGAGGTGGAGAGCGAGTGGGGAAAGGGGAGCAAGTTCAGCTTTACACTGCCTGCCACAAGCGAACCGCTTCCTCCTTCCGACTGACCACTTTCCCTTGGGCCTCCAACCAGTCCAGGTGACCGATGACCTCGGAGACGGCGAGAAAGCGGTCGATGGGGCCCAGGTGGGGAAAGATATCCAGGCTGATCGTGTAGACGGTAGCCGGGTTGCCGCTCAGCGCCTTCAGAATCATCGCTACCCGCTCCTCGTGGAAAGCCAGACGACGCTCGATCAGCGCATGCGGGTCGGTGATGGGAGGGCCATGGCCGGGCAAGGCCAGGTCGATATCCAGTTGGGCTACTCGCTGTAATTGGGCTATGTATTCCACCAACCGGCGGGGACGTGGAGCTCCTTCCTGTGGGGGAGGCTCCACAATGGGATTGGAGGAGATGTCCCGCAGGAGATGGTCGCTGGAGAGCAGCAACCGTCGCCGGGGCTGGTAGAGACAGATCAATCCCCCCGCGTGGCCGGGGGTGTGGAGCACCTGCCATTCCTCGTTTCCCAGTGTGATGAGCATTCCCTCTTGCAGCGGCCCATCCGGTTGGAGCGGTTGGGTAAAATGACCGTAGCCACGCTGGGCCTCCTTGATCTGGGCCACGATCTCTGGTGGAGTTCCCGCCTCCCTGAGCAGGGCAAAGTAAAAGGCCAGCCGCCGCCTGCGTGCGGCTCCATAGTCGGCCAAGTAGGGAAAGTTGGCTGGGTGAGTCAGCACCTCCGCTCCGGAGGCCGCTGCCAACTCTGCTGCCAGGCCACAGTGGTCGCTGTGAGTGTGGGAGAGGATAATCCGTCCCAGACTGGCGGGGGAATAACCAAGCTTCTCCAGCCCCTCGTGGAGCGCCCGGCGGGCCGGCTCGAACCGTGGCCCGGTATCGAGGAGCGTCAGCGGGTCTCCCTCCGT
>JAOZPF010000090.1:0-3093 GCA_029932895.1 Anaerolineae bacterium
ATCGCGCAGAACAACAACGCCCTCCAATCCAGTCTCAATGCCGACATGCTGGACGGGCAGCACGGCAGCTATTACCAGAACGCTTCCAACATCAGCGGCGGCACGCTGGGGACAAACTATTACAGCGCCTACTCCGACCTCTCTGCCGAGGGCTACCTGGGCAACGCTTATGGCGACCTGGCCCGGAACAACAACACCCTCCAAACCAGCCTCAACGCCGACAAACTGGACGGTTACCACGCCAGTTCCTTTGCCACCAGCAGCCACAACCACTGGGGCCAGAGTTGGAGCGGCAGCGGCACCGGATTGACCCTCTCCGGCAGCCAGGACGGGCTGTATGCTTCTACCAGCTCTAGCACCTCCTCGTATGCCGGGCTGCACGGCGTGGCGAACAGCACCAACGGTGTCATCGGGCAGACCAATGCCAGTGGACGGGCAGGGGTCAAGGGGATGTATTCCAGTGGCACCTCCGACACGCCGTCAGTGCCGGCCGGGATATGGGGCACAGCCAGCGGCGGCTACGGCGGCTTTTTCAGCAACAGCAGCAGTAGCTACCCCGCACTGTGGGTTCGCAATCAGTCCAGCGGCGACTTGATTGCCGCTTATGGCTCCAGCAGCAGCGACCGCGAGTTTCGCGTCACCAACGGCGGCAATGTCTATGCCGACGGCGGCTACTACTGCGGTCGCTCCATCAACGACTCGGCCGGCGACTTGGATGAGAGCGAGGTCGCTCCCTGCCTGACGGACGACTCTTCGGCCGACTTTGCCGAGGTGCTGCCCGCTACCGGCGAGCCAGAGCCGGGTGACGTCCTGGTCATCGGTGCGGATGGGCGACTGGTGGTCAGCAGCGAGCCATACCAAGCCACCGTGGTGGGCGTCTACTCCACCCAGCCCTCCTACGTCGGTGGGGCGGCGAACCTGGGTCAGGATGGATACGCCACGCTGGCTGTCGTCGGCGTCGTCCCGGTCAAGGTCAGCGCCGAGAACGGCCCCATCCAGCCGGGCGACCTGCTCACCACTTCGTCCCTTCCCGGTCACGCGATGCGCTGCGATGGAGTGGAGCAGTGCTTTGGCCGCACCATCGGCAAGGCGCTGGAGGGGTTGGACGAGGGCACTGGCGTCATCCTGATGCTGGTGATGCTCCAGTGAGGAGGTGGATGATGCGCCGAATGACGTTTCTGTTGCCGGTGGCCATCCTGCTGCTCGTTGCTGTGCCCGCGCTGGCCCAATCAGGCGGCGGGTATGATCTCTCCTGGTGGACTGTGGACGGGGGCGGCACGACCGGCGCGGCTGGCGGCGGCTATACGCTGGGTGGGACTGTCGGTCAGCCAGATGCGGCGGTGTGGAGCGGCGGCGAATACACTCTCAGTGGTGGTTTCTGGGGTGGAGTGTTGGTAGAGTATCGGGTCTACCTGCCGCTGCTGCTGAGGAATTTCTGACGGAGGCTGCTCTCCAGCGTGCGCGGAGTTAGAGTGCCAACGTGTTAGACCGCCCGAAACCGGACCTCCCGCAGGCTCCTTGAGCCCACGGGAGGTCCGCAAATCGCCCGCCAAGGGCAGACACACAGGTCCACGTCTACGTCTGCTGACTCAACTTGCCGGGGATGACATAGGCCACTTCCTTGTATGGCTGTATCTGTTCTCCTACCTGGTCCTTGGTGATGTTCCCCGAGACGTGCATCAAGGTGTCGTTAAAGTCGGGGTCCTTTACCATACCCGCCAGGCACGGATAGTGGTGATGTAGCAGCCCCGCTTCCTGTTCCGCGTCATTGGCCGATATCCCTATCAGCCCCTCTGCCACGTGGTGGGCGCAGCCACAGACGGCATCCCGCACCACCTCCGCCGCCGTGATGACGCGAGCGTTGGGGTCGACGGTGATGTGGAACTTGGGGCGGCCAAAGTGGTGGGCGAACTCGGCGATGAATGGGTCGTCATACTCCACCTGGTGGCGGCGGACGTTATAGTGGGTTTCGGTGAGGGAGCAGAGGGGCTTGGGCGTCACGCAGGTGACACCGATGTCAGCCAGCCAGCCCCGCAGTTGTCGGGCCAGTCCCCGTGGCAGCCATTCCTCCCGATCCACTGGCGCGATCACCGCCCGTGCCCCCGTCACGCGGGCGACTTCGACGACCAGCTCTGCCACGCCCTTGTGCTCGCCAAAGGCCAGAACCAGGTCGGAGGGGGGCAGGGATGGTGGTAGGAACTCCTCTGGGTAGTCCACGATGGGCGGCAGGACCGCTGGGGCTTCCCAGACCTCTACCTGCCATTGAGAGGGGCCGTGGGCACGGATGTTTTGGACGTGACGCTGACCGTACTTGCCGGTGATGATCGCCAGTATACGCATTTATTTCCTCCTCACTCTCGTTGAAAGTAACGCTACACCACCAGGAGAGCCATATCGCTGGCGAATATCCCCAACCGGTCGCCTGGTTGTACTGGCACATCCAGCTCCCCGCTTCCGCAGGGCACGCCCTCACCAGCCTGCTGGTAGCAGAGCCAGGGGGCCATCGAGTTGTGTGTGGCGAGAAGCGCGCCATTCAGAAAGACATGGTAGGGCTCCGACGGCGCGATGCCGACGCGCTCCAGCAGAGTGCGCACCGTCTCCCCCGGCTGTGGCTCGATCTGTAGCACGCTCTCGTGGTCGGGACGGGGATCGGGGGCGTACCGCCTCATCTTGCCGTACAAATGGACCTGGATCACTCGGTTCTCCTATTCGCTCTTTGCTTCCCAGACGATCTCGTAGGTGCAGGTGATAGCCCCCTGAGGGCAGAGGGCGTCACACTGCGCGCAATAAGTGCAGTCGTCCGGACGGGCGATGATCGGCCCTTGCGCTGTCATATCCACTGCGCCGGTCGGACATCCCTCGACACAGCGTCCGCATCTATCGCACAGCGCATAGTTGATCTCTGGTAGCGCCCAGTTCTGCATAAAGGCACCGCCTTTCTGCTTCAGCATAGCAGAAAGGCGGTTGGCTGTCCAGGACAAAAGTCGCATTTACTCCTGCCGCGCTTAGCGCTGTGTCTCTTTCTCCAGACCTTTTTGGTCGAGCAGGATGATGCGACGCCGCTCCATTCGCACCAGCCTGTCGTCGGCAAAG
>JAOZPF010000090.1:3103-4451 GCA_029932895.1 Anaerolineae bacterium
ACCCCACCATCTCCCGCACTGTGCCCAGGTGAGCGGCGATCTCCTCCTGGGTCCACTGCCGGGTGACCGCTCCTTCCTCGGCGTGTTGCAGGAGGAAACGGGCCAGCCGGCCGCGCACCGTGCGCAGTGAGAGGTCCTCCACCAGGTCTGTTAGATGATTGAGCCGGTTGGCGAAATCCTGCAGGAGCGCCAGTGCTATCTCCGGTTCCTGGCGCACAAGGCGGCGCAGGCTCTGGCTGGAAATGGCATAGAGGATGAGGGGGGTGATGGCCTGGACTGTGGCGTGGTTGATGGGGTGAGGTTGGAACGGCGGGACGGTGTTGAACGCCTGGCCCGGCCCTAGTCGGGCCAGCACCTGCTCGCGTCCGTCAGGCGATGTGCGGACGATGCGGACCTGTCCAGCGGCGATAAAGTAGGCCGCCTGGCACGGGCCGCCCTCGATGATGACCATCTCGCCGGGGTCGTAGACGCGGCGGATAGCGACGTCAGCCAGGCGGGCCAGCGCATTGTCCGAGAGGCCGGCGAGAAGCGATATGTGCCGTAGAGCCTGAATGGTCCCCATACATTTCTCATTGTACCTGTAGTGGCGATGGGGGTCAAGGCGGATACAGGATAGGCGTTCGAACTGCTTGGCGGGGGGGATTGAGGCTTTAGCCGGTCCTCTGCCTGAATGCTCGATTCCGGCTCCCGCGGCGGGCATTGCGGTTGCCAGCCAACCTCGGGCATGGGTTGCCCCAAGAGTGAAACACGTCCGCGGCGACTTGCAAAAGAGGCCAACAGTGGAGTATAATGTGCCGTGGCTATTCCGCGGAATATAGGAGGGCTTCAGTGCACTCTCCCCACAGTGAGACTGACCTGAGCTTGCGTCATCTACAAGCCGAGTTGCAGCGGATCGACGTGCTGGTCCGCCGCGAGGTCAGGCGTTGGCAACTGGCTGGGCAGGACCTCTCTGATGAGTTCCGCGGCCTCTATCTTACGGACGACCAGGCGCAGGCGCTGTCGGCGCGCCCCCTCGGTGCGAGCTGGGGGCAGACGGTGCCGCTTCCCAAGAAGGAGGCGCGGGCCTTTGCCCAGGCCGAAGCCCGCGCGGCGCGGGAGGCGGATGGGTTGGCGGAGGCGGCGCGGAAACAGGGGCGTCCTGTCCGCTTGGAGCACCTGGCCTCTGTCTTCCATCTCGACCGCTTTGACCTGGACGTTCTCCTGATCTGCCTGGCCCCTGCGGTCGATATGCACGAGGAAGTAGAAAGCGTCCATCACGAGCATATAGACAAAGCCGTAAATGCCGACGATAGGGTGTACTGTCAGCATCCCGTAGAACAGTTCAGCCGAGGTCGGTTCGTGGGTCGTT
>JAOZPF010000090.1:4461-9964 GCA_029932895.1 Anaerolineae bacterium
GACCGTATCGCGTTCAGGACGGTCTCCATCCCGTGCAGCGCGTCCGGGTTCACGAGCTGGGTGCGCATCAGGGTGCCCTCGAAGCCGGACATTGCCAAAAAGATCAGGCCGACCACAGCAAAGCGCAGGGTCCATTTCTCCAACCATCCAACCCAGGTTGCAAGGGTATGATGATTATTGTATGGTAACTGCACGGACTGTCTCTTTGTCCAACACATTGAGGGATATCTGTATAGGTCACCTCCTTGTCGTTATGGCTGACCTTTTATCTCTCGTCCAGCAGCCGTCGTTCCCCTTTCAGGGCGCGGATGTGGGTGACGTCTTGGGTCACTTCCAGCGTGCCCTGGTACTCTCCATGCGCGTCCCGCATGGCAAAGTAGCGGATGTGGATGAGCCGGTCCTCCATTTGAATCCAGAACTCGGCCTCCTGGCGATTCCCGGCACGAAAGTCATCCAGGATGTGCTGCACCTTGTCGATGCTGGCTGGCGGGTGGCACTTTTGCACCTGGCGCCCGATGATGGCAGGCGAGCGGGCAAAGATTCGCTCTCTGGTCTGGGAGAAAAAACGGACGGTGTCGTTCTTGTCCACATAGGTTATGTCGATAGGCAGGTGGGTCAGCAGCATATTGACCTCCTGCGGGGCGAGCGTGCCGGTGTCCAGGTGAAGCAGCCCCGCCGCCGATGTGGTGGGCTCTGTGGTTCCCTGGGTTATGCTCAGGGCTGCTTCCAGGGCAGTGTCGCGGGGCGGCCATTGGTCGCCCGGCGTCACATAACAGTAGCCCATCGCGGGGCTTTGCGTGCGCACCTGCCACCATTCCTCGCCGCTCAGTTTCTCCAGCGCGGTGGGGTAGAGGATTTTTTCCTCTTTGTAGAACATCTCGCGGATGGCAGTCGCCAACGGCTCAAAAGTCTCGGCAACCCTGGAGGCGAAGGCGGCGTGGTCATCGCCTGGTCCCGCGCTCAGCAACGCGTCGAGCGATTTCCATCCGCCACGGACGTCGTCGTGGATGGCCCACATCACCGCCGAAGGGCCGCTGAAGCCGTGCTTTTCCAGGTAGGGGAACAGGATGTTCTCCTCGCGCAGGTAGTGCTTTTCGTACTCGCCTAGTTCCTGTAGATGCGCCCGTGCCTGTTCCAAATGCTCTGCGTCTGGTGTCTCTTGGAGTCTCTTCAGTGTTTCCTCGAGCGCATCCAGTACGCGCTTGGCGGCCCCGTTCTCGGCTAGAAACGTATAGACCGGATGACCGGGAACGGTGTCTGGTTTCTCCTGTGCTTCCAGTGACTCGCGAAAGACAGCGACGTGGACGTCGCATAGATGCTTGATCTCTTCCGCCGGCATACCCTCCTCGATCAACTCCTGCTCGATCGTGGCGATGTCCATTGCGCCCACGTCCTGCAACAACGCGGCGAACTCTCCCTTGACCTCATCTATGCTCCGCCCCTCGTGTAACTGGCGTAGCACTCGTTTCAGCGCTTCTTTGCGTCTCGTTTGATTGTCTATGTATTCACTCATACTTCCTCCTGTCGTACAACCTTCCTACCGCAACTCCCACAAAAACCGCCAGCGCCAGCAAGAATACCGCGATGCCCACGTCGAGGAACGGCAGTGGCCATGTGACCTCCTGGCCTGGCTGGTGGAACATGTAGAACTGGGCCATAACAAAAGCCAGGGTGGAGCCGACCAGCACGGACCAGCCGACGAGCAGGCGCAACCAGCCCCGCACCTGTAGCCGGTCCATCACAAGCAAGAGCGCGATCACTGCCGAGAGAGTCGCCAGGACGTGCCAGTGCCCGACGGCGATGGTCCGTTCCACCTCCAGGAAAGCCGGCTGCCGATAGGTCTCTAGGTTCATCGCCACATAGACCCCCGGCGTGGTGACGACGACGTTGACAAAAAGCAGTTCAAAGAGAAGGCCAAAGCGGACCGGGTCACGCAAGATCGCGCCGAGGCCGGAGCGGGATGGCGCCCTTTCGTGGATCAGTCGGGCAAGGCCGTAGAAGGCGACGATAAAGGCGGGCAGCAATAGAAAGGCCGAGCCGATGTTGATGACCTTGTGTGCCTCGTCCCACACCATCACGCTCCAGGTGGACAGGCTCACCACTGTTGCGCCGACGATAGTCAACCACATCGTCGTCCGCTGCAATCGCCCCCGCAGCCCGAACGTCCGCGCGATGATGAGCAGCAGGGTGATGTCGATCAGCGTCAGCATGATGTGGAGATGGGCGATGATAGCCCGTTGGCCCAGGACGTGCTCCTGGCGGAGGGCGCTCTCTGCCAGAAAAGCGTCAAAGCCGTTGCCAAAATAGGCTCCCGCTGTCCCGCCGATGGTCGCCGAGATGAGCGTATAGAGCACCGTCAACCAGAGAGCCAGCCGCTCGACGGAAAAGCTCGTGCCGCGCCGCCAGGGAAAGAGGCTGATACAGAGCAGGACGCCGGCGTAAAATACCAGGCTCAGTCCGACGAGGAGGAGGCCGTGGGCGACCCAGCTCCCGCCGAGGTAGGCAAAGCCCAGGCCGCCGACACTGGTCAGCAGATATCCTGCTGTGATTGTCGGGCGGATGATGCGCGGGAATCGGTCCTCGAGGGGCCATAGATCGAGGATGAGATAAGTCAGGGCGGCGACAAAGGGGACCGCGAGAGCGTGATAGAGCATGATAATGCGGCCCACGCGCCCCATCTCGCCCAACCCCAGGCGGGCCGCGAGTTCGAGCCCGGAGAGAGGGCCGGAGCCAGAGAGGGGACTGAGCAGCGCTACCAGCAGCGTCTCCCAAGCGGTGACGATCAGTAGCAGCCCCTTGGTGGAGGCAAATGATTTGTAGAGCCGTCGCGCCAAAGCAGTCACTGTGTTACCCTCCTCACCTTGACGTTGCAGATTTCCACTGTGCTCGGGATGCATCTCGCATATTTCTACCCGCAGACGGTCTCCTCAAAACAGGCAGCAGCCAAAGCTGCCACCGGCTCCCCCCGCCGCTACGGCAGGGAGACGAGGGCGGAATGGCTCTTGCTTCATTGTCGGGTGGTCCCCCTCGATCGTGTTATTCTGGAGGTGCGTCACACCTCTCTGGCCTACCAACACAGGTGGGGGAGATTACCCGACGCCAGTCTAGCAAAAAAAGAGCTATCTGTCTACGACAAAAGTCGCATGGGGGGTGGGGGAGTATGTCGCCGGGTTTGTTTCTGCTTGGGCGCTGACCACGCGATATTCCGCTTGCCGTTCTGGACCGCTGGGGGCTAGGCCGCCCGGTGTTGGTTGTGGTCGCTCGGCGCGCCACGGGGAACCACCGCTGCCCTGATTCAGATGCGAATCAGCCCAATGCAGCCTGGTAGGCGGCGAACGTCTCCTGGGCGCACGCCGCCCAGGAGAAGCGGGCGGCCTGGGCCAGCGCCCTGCTGCTCATCTCGGCGCGAAAGTCGGGGTCCTGGGCCAGTTGGATGACCGCGCCAGCCATCCCCTCCGCATCATCGGGAGAGGCCAGCACGCCGGCGTTGCCGACGACTTCGGGGATTGATGCGGCGTCGCTGCCCACTACCGGCGTCCCGCAGGCCATTGCCTCCAGAGGGGGCAGGCCGAATCCCTCGTAGCGGGAGGGAAAGAGGAATACGCTCGCCCCACGGTAGAGGGCGGGCTTGTCCTGTTCCGCCACCGCGCCGATGAACCGCACCCAGTCCGGCTCAAGCCCCAGTGATGTGGCCTGGAGGCGAGGGTCGGGGGCAAAGGATGTGTCCCGTTCCGGCAGGCGGCCCGCCACCACCAGCGGACAGTCCGCGCCTAGCACCTTCCCCGCCCACTTGTAGGCCCGCAGACCGGTCGCGACGTTCTTGCGCACGTCAAAGCCACCTAGGTAGAGAGTGTAGCGGTCAGGGAGGCCGTAGCGAGCACGGACCTCCTCGTCATCGGGGGCTGGGGTGGGGCGGTACCGTTCCTCTGCCGCCAGGTAGACGACGCGCACGCGCTCTGGCTCTACGTCCAGATGGGCCAGGATGTCCCGGCGGGAGGAGTGCGAGTCGGTGAGAATGAGGGCGGCGCTGGCGGCGGCCGCGGCTACTAGAGCGGTGTAGGCCCGGACCAGTGGGCCACCGCGGTACTCGCGCAGCAGCAGCGGGATGAGGTCGTGGATGGTGACGACGGTGGGGATGGAGGGGAGCAGCGGTGGAGCCCAGTAGGGGACGTGGGCGACGTCGGCGGCGAGGTAGCGACCGGCGCGGGGAAAGGCTATCTGTTCGAACCACACCTTTTTCAGGCCGCCGCCCTCGGAGATAGGGCGGGGCGGATCCTGGGGCCCAAGCTCGGAAAAGCCGAAACCACTGGAGAGAACCAGCGCGACCTCGGCCTCTGGCGTGGCGGCGGTCAGGTGCTCCACCAGCCGCCGCGTGTACTGACCGCTGCCGGTTGTGGGATGGCCCCAGAACCAGGCGTTGATGGCGACGCGCATCAGTCCTCGTATCCTTCGGGGTGGGTTCGGTGCCACTCCCAGGCGCTGGCGATGATCTCTTCCAGATCATGGTGGCGTGGTTCCCACCCCAGGTCGTGCCGGGCGCGGGAGGCGTCGGCGACCAGCGCGGGCGCGTCGCCGGGCCGGCGAGGGGCGATCTCGGTTGGGATGGGGTGCCCCGTCACCTGCCGGGCGGTCTCTAGCACCTGGAGGTTGGAGTACCCCGCCCCGTTGCCCAGGTTATAGACCATCTCTGCCCGTTCCGCCAGCGCCTCCAACGCCAGCAGATGGGCCGAGGCGAGGTCGAGGATGTGAACATAGTCCCGGATGTTGGTGCCGTCAGGGGTGGGATAGTCGTTGCCAAAAAGGGTAAAGTGGTCCCGCTGCCCCAGGGCGACGCGGAGGATGTTGGGGATGAGGTGGGTCTCTGGCTCGTGCGCCTCGCCGCGCTCTGGCGTGGCCCCGGCGGCGTTAAAGTAGCGCAACGCGGCGTACCGCAGACCGTGGACGCGGTGATACCAGCCCAGGATCTCTTCGATCATCAGCTTGGTCTGTCCGTACACACTGGCTGGCCCGATGGGGTCATCCTCCGTCAGCGGTGTGTCTTGTCCGGCATAGACGCCGGCGCTGGAGGAGAAGACAAAGCGGGGGACCCCGTGTGCAACGGCGGACTCGATCAGGTTGATGCTGCCGGAGACGTTGTTGCGGAAAAAGCGGCCCGGCTGGCGCATCGACGCGCCCGCCTCGATAAAGGCCGCAAAATGCATCACGGCGTCAAAGCATCCCCCCGCCATTACCCGCTCCAGGGTAGGGTCGTCCAGGATGTCTCCCTGGATAAAGATGGCCTGTTCGGGGACAGCGCTCAGGTGGCCGTGGACGAGGTTGTCATAAACGGTGACGGCGTGCCCGGCTCGCAGCAGCTCGGCGGCGACGACGCTGCCGATATAGCCGGCGCCACCCGTGACTAGAACGTTCATCGGCTCCCTCCCAGATATTGATTGACGAGGGCGACGCTTCTTCGCACAACGTCGGCCCGGTGTGATTCCATCCGCTCGGGCGGCGCGTGGCA
>JAOZPF010000091.1 GCA_029932895.1 Anaerolineae bacterium
ACGCCTCGACCTGGGCGAGATCAAGGTCGAGGACGAGCGGATTCCCAGCCAGTGGATCGAGGCCTGGCAGGCCGACTGGGAGGGCCGCTCGCTCGCCACTCGCGCCGAGGGAGAGGCGGAACTGCTGCGCATGGACGTCGCTCAGGCCCAGGCCCAGGCAGAGATGGTGATCACCCTCATCCAGGCCCTCCAGTCAGTCGTCACCACCGGCAAGGGCGAGATCGAACCCTACATCCTGGCCACCCGTTTTGTTCAGGCGCTGCGCTGGCTCTCCTACGACCCCTACACGCGAGCCTGCATGCCGCCGGAGGCGATGCGGACGCTCAAGCGCCTCCAGGAGAGCCTGAACCTGGAGGAATTGGGGCCGCACAGCGGCGAGGCGACCTCGTCATCCAAGGGGGGGACATGATCTACCTGCCATCTGGGTTCGCGCCCTCTTCCCTGCTCTATACTCAGGATTGCCCCGACTTTATCTGCCATCTGTTGGAAAAAACAGAGCAGCAGCGGGAGAGCGGCGACCTGGGCAGGGCCAGGCAATATGCCGAGGACGCCCGCAGATACAGCCTGGAGGAGAACGCCCACCCTGAACGGGCACTGGCCCTGATCGAGCTTTGCGACATCCACCGCGAGAGCGGCCGGCTGGGGGCCGCGCTCAGCCACGCCATAGAGGCCCACACCATCCTCAACCGCCAGGCCAGCCCGGTCCAGCGGCACAACGAGGCGGTGGCAGCCTACAACCTGGGGCTGATCCACCATCTCCTCGGCAACAGAGTGGACGCCCTCAAGTGGTACCAGGAGGGCTTGCAGGCGCTACAGATCGCGCGGGAGTACTGGAGCACGCACAAAGAATTAGGCTGGAACCACAAGTGCTCCCTCCTGGAGCGGTGGATCAGCAGCCTGTGCGACTGCCTGTCCAGCGAAGAGGGCGGGCTTTACTCCACTCTGATCATCCCCACCTGGGTCCTGGGAGACGGCTCCTCCCGCTTTTGCGTCGTCGAGATCGAGATCAAGGGGCCACCACTACTGGCGCGCCGCATGATGGTCGACGAGCGCTCCTTCCAAATCCACGGCCTGCCAGAGGGCGAGGCGGTCACTCTCGCGGCAGGAAAATATCGCATCCTCCGCATCCCAGATGACCACTGCGCGCAGGTGGGGGCGGAGAAGGGGGACTGGATGCTCGCTCGATGCCCGGAAAACATCCAGGTCCCCTACTATTACGCGCGCGAGGAGCCAGACGGCCTGGAGTTTGGGTATTTCGAGCGCGACTTGGGGTCCAGCACGTTCCGTTTTGTAGAGGCCGACCCGCACATCATCGGCGGCCGGGTGCCGGACATGGGAGCTGCCTCCCTGCTCTACCCCATCGCTCTGCTGAAGCCGGATTGAGCGCAGAGGACACACAGGAATCAACTATGGACGTTCTTGTCATCGGTGCCGCCTCCCTCGACACAAAAGGACAGATCACGGGACCACTGCGGATGTCCACCTCCAACCCCGGCATTATCCACAGCAGCCCCGGCGGCGTGGCCCGCAACATCGCCGAGAACCTGGCCCGCCTGGGGGTCGAGGTGGCCCTCATCTCCGCCGTCGGCGAGGACTGGGCCGGACGGCACGTGGTGGAACGCGCTGCGCAGACCGGCGTCGATGTCCACCACATCTTGGTCCGGCCCGACCTCCGCAGCGGCACCTATATGGCGCTGCACGATGAGGAGGGGCACCTGCTCGTCGCGGTGGACGATATGGCAGCGATGAAAGCGATCACCCCCCGCTACCTGAACGACCGCCGCCGCCTCTTTCGCGACGCGCGGATGGTGGTGACGGACGCCAATCTCACGCCGGAAGCGCTCGGAACTGTCTTTCGCCTGGCCGCCCGGTACAACCGGGCCGTCTGCGTCGACCCCACATCGACAGTGCTGGCAAGCCGGCTGCGCCCATTCCTGGGCCAACTCCACCTGGCGACACCCAACCTGGCAGAGGCGGAAGCGCTGCTGGGGCAGGCACCGAGCGACCGCACTCCCATCAGCATCGCCCGTAAGCTGGTGGCGGAGGGGATCGATCTGGCGGTCATCACCCTGGCGGAACAGGGGCTCTGCTACGCCACCGCCGAGGAGAGCGGTCACCTGCCCGCCATCTCCGCGCCCGTCGTGGATCGAACCGGCGTGGGCGACGCGCTGACGGCAGCGGTTGTCTTTGGCCTGCTGGAAGGGCTGCCCCCCAGTGAGGCAGTCCGCCTGGGCCTCTCCGCCGCCGCCCTCACCCTGCAATGCCGGGAGACGGTCTGCACCGACCTGAGCCTGGAGCACTTGTACGAGCAATTGGTCGTCTGACCTCGTCATCGCCCGCGTCATAATTCCCGGTGGTGCCTGGCCTGCAGAGAGATGCCAGGGACATGGTGAGCAGCGGACCGAGTGACAGGGGCGCACCCGTGTGTGCGCCCGTTGCGGTAGATGATGACCACCAAGCCAAATCAGCGAGAAGAACTGCGCCAGCGGCTGCGCCGACTGGGCCTGGTGCGGGGGGTGAGCAGCCTCCCCCCCTCGCCCCACCATCCCGTGCCCATCGAGGGGTTGGTGGACGGAGCGTTCCACGAGACCCCCTACGGGCGCTGCTTTGTGGCCCAGGCGGCATTCCCCTCCCACCACCGCCACGGCGACCTGGACCTGGCTACCTTCCTCGACCTTGCGCCGGAAACGCTCGCTGCTGTTGGCGGCGAACCGGCGCTATCCGCGGCTGACCTGCGCCGCACGCTCTTTTTGGACACCGAGACCACCGGCCTCTCCGGTGGCACGGGGACGATGGCCTTTCTCGTTGGGCTGGGGTTCTTCGAGGGGGACCACTTCCGCCTCTTGCAGCCCTTTCTGCGCGATCCTGGAGACGAGCTGGCGCTGGTCCACTTTCTCGCCACCCAGTTCGCCCGCTTCGACGCGGTGATCACTTTCAACGGCCGAGCGTTCGACCTCCCCCTCCTGGAGACCCGCTTTGTCCTGGCGCGGCAGCCCTTTCCCCTGGCATCGGTCCCCCACCTGGACCTGCTGGGGCCAGCGCGGCGGCTATGGCGGGAGCGGCTGCCCTCCCGTGCACTTGGCACGCTGGAGCGGGAGGTGTTGGGGGTGGAGCGGGACCAGGCGGACGTGCCGGGGGGGATGATCCCTCGGCTCTACCGCGACTACCTGCGCACCGGAGACGGACGCGAGATCTCGCGCATCCTCTATCACAACCTGGTCGACGTGCTGAGCATGGTCACTCTGGCAGCGCGGCTGAGCCGGGCCTTTGCCGATCCGCTAGGAACGGACGGCCTCACCGGCGCCGACCTCTTTTGCCTGGCGCGCTGGCAGGAGGAACGGGGCGAGGAGGCGGAAGGAACGCTGCGGGCGGCACTGGAGGCAGGCCTGCGGCCCGACCTGCGGCAGCGCGCACTGCGGGAGCTGGCCCTGCTCCTGAAGCGGGCGGGGCGGCGGAGAGAGGCGGTGGCCTACTGGCAGCAGCTTGGGATGGAAGCGACCCAGGGGACACTGGCCCCTGTGGAATTGGCCAAGGTGTTCGAGTGGCACCTGGGCCGCCCGGCGCTGGCGGCGGGGTGGACCCGGCTGGCGTTGGCCCGCGCCGAGCGCTGGCCTCCCGGCCCACGCCGCGAGCGGGAATTGGCCGCGCTGCACCACCGCCTGGAGCGGTTGCAACGGCGGATGGCGACGGTCCCCGACCAGGGCAGAGGACCAGACGAAGGAGAGAACAGATGAAAAAACGATTGACCATTGTGCTGGGGCTGACAATGATCTTGGCCGGTGGCATGATGCTCGCCGACCGGCTCGGTTACCTGGCAGGCCGGGAAGCACCTACCTGGAGCCTGGCGTTCGGAGCAATGGGGTTCTTCTTTCTGACCCTACTGATGGGGAGCCAGCGCGCCTGGTGGGCCGTGTGGCCGACATGCATCCTGATTGCGCTGGCGTTGCTCATCTACACCACAGCCAACGGCCTGCTCCCAGAGGACATGGCCGCGGCGTGGTTCCTGTTTCTGGGGATCGCCCTCCCCTTCTGGCTGCTCCTGCTCATGCGGAGGCGTGCCTCCCGGTGGGCCATCATTCCCGCCAGCGTGCTGACGATGATCGCGCTGGTAACGGGGGTGGGATCGCTGGTGAACGAGAACTGGGCTGGGGCGATGATCATGTGGGGAATCGGGCTGCCTTTCTGGCTGGTCTACCTCTTTGACCGGACACGGTGGTGGGCTGTCATCCCCGCCGGCGTGCTGACGACCGCCGGGCTGATGCCTCTGCTGGCCGAGACGTGGCCGGCCGGGCCGGTGACAGCGGTCCTTCTCGGCGGGCTGGCGGTCACCTTCCTGCTGGTCTACCTGGCCTCCGGCCCGCGGCGGGAGCGGGCCTGGGCACTCTGGGTCACAGCCGTGCTCGCGGTGCTGGCGGCGCTGGCCCCCTTTATCGGCCAGTGGACCAACCTGCTCTGGCCTCTTTTGCTCATCGTGGCCGGGGTGGTCCTGCTAGGGTGGGCCTTTCGCCACCGGGGGTGAAACCGGGGGTCAAAAAACGGTCAGCAACAAGAGCGCGCCCAACAGCGCGCCCACGGCCACGCCCACGGCCACATCGAGAATGTAGTGGACCTGCAGAGCAACCCGGGCCAGGCAGACCGCCCCCACCCAGGCAGCCAGCAGACCGGCCAGACCGATGGGCAGAGCAGGAGCCAGGGCCACGGCCACGCAGCCAACGCGCGTGGCGTGACCGGAGGGGAAAGCGTGCTGGTCCAGCTTGCTGTAGAGAGCGGCGTACGAGGCTGCAGGGCGGCTGCGGCGAAAGAGGAACTTGAGCAGCGTGGCGACCGCGCTACCCAACAGTGTCGCTGCCAGCGCCCGCAGCCCAAGCGACTGAAAGTGAGGGTGGCCCCAGATTATAGCCGCAGCCGCGCCAGCCAGCCAGAAGGGACTGTCGCCGCTGTGCGCCGTCAGCAGCGCCAGCAGCCGCAGGGGGCCGGGAGGGACAGCGAGGCGGGCAGAGAGAGCGGCATCGGCTTGCAGGAGCTGACGGAGGCCGTCGCGCTCAGTTGACAATCCCACCCCGCCATCCTTCCAGTTGAGCACGCGCGATCTCCAACTGGAAGGGCTTGTCCACATCCATTCCCAGCTCGGCGTCGGGGCAGACAATCACTCGCCCGCGCAGCCCCAGCGCCCGGCTGGCCCGCTGCTCCGCCTCCCGCAGGCGCATCCTCCGCGCCAGCAGCTTGACCAGGGGCCAGATGCCGCCCAGCATGCTGGCCTGGCGGATGGGGCTCTTGCGCGCGCTGGACAGCTGCTCCCACAGATCGCGGTTAACGGCCATCGCCCCGGCCCGCACCATCATCAGGTCCCCCCCAGCAAACTCGCCCTCCACCAGGCGGACGTAGGTGCGGTGGGAATTGGGGAAGCGCGTCTCCATCACCGACCGCTCGATGACCCCATAATACAGGTCATGGTCCGTCTCCAGACAACGCTCGACGAACCGATCCACGATCTCGGCGGTGAGGAGAGGCAGGTCGGCGCTGGCGATCAACACCCCCTCGACGGGCGGCTGGAGAGAGAGGGCATAACGCACCCCGGCCTCGGCGTTGGCCAGCATGCCCCCCTGGTCGGGGATGTGGGTCACGGGGTGCGGGATAGCAGAGTGGCCCTCCTCCGGCATGCCGATGATCCCGATGCGGCTCACGTACCCGGAACTAGTCAGCGCGTCCACCACGTAGGCAATCATCGGCCGCCCGGCGATGGGGATCAGCGCCTTGGAACGTCCCATTGTATAGTCGGCCAGCAGGTCCTGCTCGTTGGGGGAATAGCCAGCCAGGACAATAGCCGCCAGTGGTAACTCTGCACCGCTCATCGTCTGCCTCCTACTCGTTCAACTGCTGGATCGTCGGCTCCAGCTTTAGCCGGTTCAGCATCTCCTCCAGTTCCTCAGTGGTCAGCGGTCGCCCCTTGCCCGCCACGGCGACCAGGGCAGCCTCCATCATATTGGTGCCAAAGGAGCGCCCCTCCAGGCGCGGGGTGGATGTAACCAGGTAACGGACCCCCCGTTGTCGGAAGGCCTCCACGTCCGCCTCGGTGGTGGGATTGGTGGCGATCACCTTGCCATCCAGCCGGTCGGGCATGTGGCGCTTGACGTAGAGGCAATCGCCAGCGATGACAGTAGCCCAGTTATACCATGCCTCGAATTTGGGAACGATCTCCTCCTGCTTCTCGCCGGTGGGGTAGAGCCACTCCAACGGCAGGTGGCCCAGCACGGGGAGGAGGACACGGGCCAGGAAATGCAGACCGCGCAGAGTGCGGATGGGGATCGGGAGGCCCAAGGCAAAGCCCAGGTCGCCCATCAGGAGCTCGTACCCCGCCTCAGCGAAGGAGAGCACCGACCCGTACCGGTCCACCCCGGCGGTGATCAGCACCCGTTTGGGCTGGACCTGATCGCCTATTTCCCGCTCGATGGTCTGGGCCAGGCGGTGTTCCAGAGTATGTTTCAGACCACCGCCGTCCACGACGGGGGTATGCTTGACCCCCGCCACCAGCTTCAGGGCATCGTAGAGAGGGTAGGTTCGCCCGGCGACCGTCACACCCAGGTCGATCCCGCCCACGCCAAAGGCATCGACCTTGCCATCCAGTTCATTATAGAGCTGGATAGCCTTCTGGACGTCGCCGTTGGTGCCAATTCGCTCGATAGTGATCTCTTCGTCCAGCAGCGTGACCGTCACCCGCTTATCGCGAGTCGGGCTGCCCAGGCTGACGCTGACTGCTCGTTTCACATTTCCTCCTTCCCGGAAACGCACAGGGGGGCGCAGCAATGCTGCGCCCCACAGATTCGCCTTTCTCCCATCACAGACCCAGGTAACGCAGACTACGCTCTACGTACGCCAGATCGTCCATCTCCAGACAGAGGAGAGGGGAATGGGGCAAATTATCCAACAGAGGGAGGACAGCCTGGTAATCGACGATCCCCCCCTCGGCGTCCAGCGGCAGGTGCTCATCGTACTCGCCCTGGTTGTTATTGATATGACAATGCACCAGCCGGTCGGTCAGCCGCTCAATCCAGACCTCGATAGGGATGGAATCAGAGTAGAGGTGGGCGTGCCCCACATCCAGGCAAGCGGCCAAGTGAGGTGAATCTACCTGGTCCAGCACGCGGGCGATGACATCCGGGTCCGGTTCCCACATATTCTCCAGGGCGATCACCACGTCCAACTCGCCCGCCTCCTCGGCCAACTCGCCCCAGAAACCGACCTGCCGCCGGGTCCAATCTTGGAGGTAGTGGGGATGGCGGATGACGTGGAGGAAGTTGGCGTGAAAGACAACGTGGCGGGCCCCCAGCTCGGCGGCGATCTGGATATTCTGGTGGTATCGCTGGCGGGTGAGGGCGACGATGCGGCTATCGACGCTGGCGCTGTTCATATCATAGAACGCACCGTGGCAGGCGAGCTCTCCCTCAAACCCCCGCAACTGGGCTTTGTGCTGGGCCAACAACGTCCGCCAGTCGCCATCCAGCAGGTCCGGTTCATATCCATAGACCTGGATCTCGAGACCGAGGCGATATTTCCGAGCGAACGCTATGTGTCGAGTGAGGTCTCGCTGGTAGGTAGCGATGGCCAGTCGTCTCATACCGACTCCTTGGGGCCATTGTACACGATTTTCTTTTCCAGTGCAACTTGGCGCAACAGAAGTTACCTTGACGGAGCGAGGCAAAGACGGTATACTTGGGCCATCGGGGCGTGGCGCAGATGGAAGCGCGCTGCGTTTGGGACGCAGAGGTCGCCGGTTCAAGTCCGGCCGCCCCGACTGCGGGCGTTGCAAAATGGTATTGCCTCAGCCTTCCAAGCTGATGTTGCGGGTTCGATTCCCGCCGCCCGCTTCCGACAACTCCCACCAGGGCCCATAGCTCAGCGGTAGAGCCCCCGGCTCATAACCGGTTGGTCGCAGGTTCGAATCCTGCTGGGCCCACAACGGTATCGCGAGGGCCAAAGAGCCTGGTACAGGGAAATACCGGAGGAGAGATTCAAATGGCTGAGCTACCGACGTATATATCCCTTGCCGACGCTGCCGACCGTTTCCGGGTCAGCCGGACATGGTTGACGCACCTGGTAGAATCAGGTAAGATACGGGCTGTGAAACTAGATGGGGGCAAAATCGCTGTGGCCGAAGGTGATGTTGATATGACTGTCCAGCACGCGAGCAAGCGCGATGAATTATGGAAGCGCGTGAAGCATCTGGACGGCAACCCCATCGGTGTAGGTGATGCACGTAAGAAGTATGCCTTGGGCGCTGCCAGTCTGAACCGCTGGATAGAGTTGGGATACGTACGGGTTATAGACAACACACGCGGCGGCGGGCGTGGTCGCAAGCGAATTCTAAATGAGGCAGATGTAGCTTACGCCGCGCTAGTAGCAAATGAACGCGGCAGGCGACCAGGGAAACGAATCTTTACGCCCGAGTTTGTACCTCCCCACATAGTAATGAACTAGGGGAAATCCCACCACTACGCAAGGCCAAAGGCCCCGGACAAGCCGGGGCCTTTTTGCGGTATAAACTGTCTAGAATGTATTGACATCCTAGACAGTTTATGATATTATATCCCTATAACAAATGGGCCGGCCCCGCACGCCCTACGCCCACGAGACCGGCCAGGAGAGGCAAGCCGTTTGACCTCACTCTCCCTTGCATCACTAGTACCTCGCCAGGGTGATTATGATAAGACAGGATAGAGTCGCTTGAGCTTGACACGTGCATCCGTCATTTTGAATTGCCAGTTCACCGTCGCCTGCTGTGCATTACGTGATGCTTGCCAGGCAGCAATCTCAGATTGCAATGTATCCGTGTCAGGGATGCGTCGATCGAGGCACTGTTCCAACAGAACGCCAATTTCGATCTCCACCATGTTGAGCCAACTGCCGTGTTTGGGGGTATAGTGGAATTCCAGTCGGTCCAAGATTCGCTTTGCCTCCGCCGGTTCAAACGCTTCATACAGCGAGGCCGGGGTATGTGTGTTCAGATTGTCCAGCACAACGACGATTCTCTTGGCCTCTGGAAAGAGATCATCGACCAGAAGGCGCATGCTCTCGGCAAAGTCGATCCGGGTGCGCCGTTCGGTTACCTGCACGTGACGCCATCCCCTCAAGGGTTGGAAGAACACAAAGAGATTGCAGGTACCGTTGCGCTCATACTCATAGTCGAAGCGTTCCGGTTGGCCCGGCCGACTCGGCAGGGGGCGGCGCGTTTCGGCGATCAATTGTACGCTCTTCTCGTCAAAGCAGACTTGCGGTCGTTCGGGATCATAGGGCCTGTTGTACACGTCCAGTACATCCTCCATCCGCCAGACAAACTCAGCGCCGACTGTAGGGATACACCAACGCTTTCTTACCCAAGGCTTAAGCCCCTTTTTTTGCATTCCTTCCGCACCGTCTCGTCCGAAATGCTCTCGACCACTCTCAGCTCGACCAAACGATCGGCCAAGAGCTGCATAGTCCAACGTTTTCGCCCTTCTGGAGGTTCACTACGCGCCAGCATCTCCAGGATAGCCGCACCTTTCTCATCCAGCTTCTTGCGCCAACGCCCTCCCGGCCGGGGTCGTTCGTTGAGTGCATTGTCTAACCCACCTTCCACAAAGCGCCGGCGGGTTCGTTGGACGGTTGGCATACTGGTGTGCAATGCTTCGGCAATATCCCGATCCGTTCTGCCCTCATCGGCCAGAAGCAGAATGCGGGCCCGGTTGATCTTGCGAGCAGAACGCTCGCCGCTTTTGATGAACTGAAGCAGATGTTCGCGTTCTTCATCGGTCAAATCGACGATATAGATCTTTTTAGCCATCGGTGCCCTCCTGTGTCAGTTGTCAGTTTGGACCAGTTTACCACAGAAAGGCCCGATCATCAAAAACAGGTTGGTGAGGTACTAGCGACCTGTCCCAGGTAACTGAGCGCCGCAGATTGCCCGTGTCGGTAATCG
>JAOZPF010000359.1 GCA_029932895.1 Anaerolineae bacterium
TCCCTATCAGGGAGGGGTAGGGGGAGGGTGGACCCTGGCGAGAGGAAGCGGGCTCCTGCGGATTCGATTCGCATCTCGCGCACGCAAGCCCCACCCTCACCCCAGCCCTCTCCCTGGGAGGAAGAGGGGGCAGAGGAGGGAGTCCGCGATGCCCAGGCTGCCAGGCGCCAGAGGGCGTAAGCGCCGAAGAGAACGAAAACGTAATAGACCGGCAGAAGATAGCGCATTGACTTGACCCACTGGGTGGCCTGATAGAGGAAGAAGCCTGTCCCCCACGCCCAGGGGATCAGATGGTGCCGACGTCCGCGCGCCAGTTCCACGCCCGCCAGCGCCCACCCACCCCACGCCGCCAGCCCCAGCGGGATGCCCAGGCCCCACACGATCATGTTGACCCACGGGAAGACGATGGGCGACCGGGCGGTCCACTGATGGCCCGGCGGTGTATCCACCTCGCCGCTCATCAGGCGCCGGATGAAGCTCATATCGCTGACCCACTGAGGGTTGGGGCGCAGCCCGAAGAAGCCAGGCCCCCGGAAAGCGTAGGGTTGGGCCATACGAAAGGCCACCAGGAACAGGACAGCGGCCAGCGACAGGCGAACAAGCAGCGGCCCATAACCAGAAACCTGGGCTTTGTCATTTGGACTTTGGGCCTTGGCATTTGGGCTTTGGGCTCCGCCATTCCGCCGGCCTGCCGACCACCACATCATCCCCGCCAGCGCCACGACTAGCGCGGTTGGCCATGTGCTCATCTTACACGTCACCGCCAGCCCGCTCGCCAGCCCGCCCAGTGCGAAAGCGGCCCAGCCACCCGTCTGGGCCGCCCGCACGGCGAAATAAAGCGTGGCGATGGTGAAAAAATGGGCGAAGTTGTCCACGGTGAAAAAGTGGGCATGCTGGATGGGGAGCACCGCCAGCGCGCCCAGGGCAACGGCGAGCAGACCCACACCAGGGCCGTACAGCCTCCGCCCGATGAGGAATAGAAAGATCAACGCACCCAGATCGGCCAGCGTCGAGAGGACGCGCCCCACCAGATGCACGCCGCCGTAGCCCGTGTAGGTGCCCGGCCCGCAATCCCCATCCGGGCCAGGGAGCCAACGGACGGCAGCCCGGGCCAATGGCGATGGCACATCGGCGCAGGCCCCGTCGGCCCACTCGCCCGCGAAGCGCACCAAAAATATGGGCAACGTCCCGTAGAAGAAGCTGCCATAGCCCCGGTTGTAGGGGTTGAGGGGCGAATTGTCGGTATCCAGGTAGAGCGCCAGGCTGTCGGGCGACTCAATGGCCCCCACGACCATCGTCAGGAAGCGCTCATCGGGATGAAGATGAGTGCCCTCATCCCAATCGAGGCCCACCACGCGAAAACCGGCCGCGATCAACAGCAGGCCCAGCAGGAGCAGCGCGATCTCAAGCCGGCTTAGGTTACCTTTTCTCAATAGACTGCCTCCAGTTGGCAAATTGGCAAGTCGGCAAGTCAGCAAATCTCCCCCCCATTATCCTCCCACCTCGTACACCACGTACAGCAAACGGCCATCGGCGGCCGAGTATGCGGGGATCTCCACGCCGCCCGGGTAGCGCGAGCGGACGCCCTCCAGTTCGCCCAGCCGCTCCGGGAGGAAGACGAACCGCGCCCCCCGGCCCAGGGCAAGCGTAGGGGGTCCTTCCCCCCCCGCCTCCCCCGGCGGGGGGACGTCAAACCCCTCGACGCCCGGCGTCAGGAAACGCAGGGCCCCGAAATCCCAGTACATAAACGGCGGCGCGTAGAAATACACGACGTAGCCATCGCCCCGCTGCGCCAGATAGCGCCCCAACTCGGTGGCGACCTCGGCCGTGGGATTCCCATAGACCCGCGTGGGCGTATACACGGCGAAATAGTAACGCACGTTGAGGACGGCGATGGCGGACAGGACGGCGATGGGCAACGCCACCCCCATCCCGTCCAGGAAACGCCGCGCCGCCCCCCCCCGGCCACCGTCAAACACACGCCAGACCAACTCCACCAGCCAGTTCAGCCCCAGGCCCACCAGGCAGGCCAGCGCTGGCGCGGCGATGACCAGCCGCATGCTGCTGGGGGGGTTCTCCGTCAACACCCAACCCAGGAGCACGGCCAACCAGAACCAGAGCAACAGCAGCCCGTCGGCGGACTGCTGATCATGGGCTGCCACGCCCCCTCCGCCCCACCCCGCGTGCAAACTTTCGCCCCCTTTCGTGTGAGAACACGAGAGGGCCCGCATCGTCGCCCACAGCAGGCCGAGGACGAACAACACCCCGCTGACGAAATCGAGCAGGGGGATGGCGGGGCGGTACCAGAAGGTGGGGTCGAGCGTGTAGTTGAAGGCCGAGACCGACTTCCAGAACTGCTGGAGCATCAGGCTGGCGGTGCTGCGTCCGGAGACCTCCTGCTCCCGGGCCAGCCACCCGGAGGCGAAGATGCTGACCTGTCGGTTCCGCGCGGCGAGCATGTCGGGATGATCGAGATAGTGCAACAGGAGAGGCGCGACGACCACCAGCGCAGCCCCCAGCATAACCAGCAACAGCCGGCCATAGCGGGCCAGGAAACGACA
>JAOZPF010000360.1 GCA_029932895.1 Anaerolineae bacterium
GGCGTTAGTGATGGCTTTGACCGGCGACCCTTTCTATCCGCCATTCCTGCGACCCTCTCCTGTCCTGCCGGGCTGAATAGTTACCCGTGGAGTAAAAACACTGGGCTGGCTTCCATTCCCGCGTCGTCTGTGGCAGCGTAACTATTATGATCACATTGTCCGCAATGAAAGAACCTCGAGGCTCATTCAGCAGTACATTGTGGACAATCCTTTACGCTGGGACTGGGACCGATACAATGATGATGCCGTTGGCTTGGACGAACAGGCGGCAGCTATCTGGCGTTTGCTGAAAGAATCAGCTAGAGACGGAATATCATCCGTCCCCCGACGGAGGTAACATGACACGATCAGGTCTCCCTGATTTCGATTACGTGCGGGCGACCAGGCCCGCCGAGGTGGTCGCGCTCTTGCAGGAACGGGGCGACGCGGCGCGGCTGATGATGGGTGGCACTGACCTGCTGGTGCGGCTGCGGGACGGGGCGCTGCGCCCGCATGTGGTGGTCGATGTCAAGCATCTGCCCGGTATGAGCGATGTGCGGTATGACGAGCAGGCCGGGCTGACTGTCGGTGCGGCGGTGACGATGAACGCGCTCGCCGCTCACCCCGCCGTGCAGGCCCGCTACCCCCTCCTGGTGGAAGCGGCCCGCTCGGTCGCCTCGTACCAGTTGCGCAACCGGGCCACGCTGGGCGGCAACCTGTGCAACGGTTCCCCCGCCGCCGACACCGCGCCGGCGGCGCTGGTGCTGGAGGCGCAGATGCTCCTCTACGGCCCGGAGGGGGAGCGGGAGGTGGCTGCCGCTGACTTTTTCCTCGCCCCCGGCCGCACGGCGGTCGGCCCGTCCGAACTGCTGACGGCGGTCCGCTTTCCGCCCCCGCCAGCCGGAGCCAAGGGGCACTATCTCAAACTGGGGCGCAACAAACTGGGCGATCTTTCCATTGTCGGGGTGGCGGTGCTGGGCTTTGCCGACGGGACGGCCCCATCCGGCTACCGCTTCCGCATCGGCTTGGCCTCCGTCGCCCCGCGCCCGCTGCGCCCGGCGGCGGCGGAAGCAGTGCTGGCGGATAACCCACCGGGTGAGGGGACGTTCGCTCAGGCGGCGGAGGCAGCGATGAACGGTGCCGCGCCTATTGACGATGTCCGCGCCAGCGCCGCCTACCGCCGCGAAATGGTGCGCGTTCTCACCCTGCGCGGCCTGCGTCAGGTGTGGGAGGGGAGGTGAGTCACAAGTTACAAGTTGCAGGTTTCAAGTTGCAACCTGCAACCTGAAACCTGAAACCTGCAACCTGAAACCTGTAACCTGTAACCTGTAACCTGAAACCTGTAACCTGCAACCTGTAACCCGCCCCCCTTCCTCCTTCAAGGAGCTATGAGATGAGCACACATTCTATTTCCATAACGGTGAACGGAACCCGCGAGCACCTCACAGTCTCGGCTAACCTGACCCTGCTGCGGCTGCTGCGGGACGAGCTGGCGCTGACTGGGACCAAGAACGGCTGCGAGGCGGGCGAGTGCGGAGCCTGCACCGTGCTGCTGGACGGCGAGCCG
The DNA here is from genome assembly GCA_029932895.1 of Anaerolineae bacterium. GTDB lineage: Bacteria > Chloroflexota > Anaerolineae > B4-G1 > DUEL01 > JAOZPF01. Next base: position 1,547 of record JAOZPF010000360.1, read on the forward strand.
GTCAACTCCTGCATGGTGCTGGCGGTCGAGTGCGATGGGCGGGAGGTGACGACGGTGGAAGGGCTGGCCGGTGATGGTCAACTGACGCTGTTGCAAGCCTCCTTTGCCGAGCACAACGCCGTGCAGTGCGGCTTTTGCACACCGGGAATGCTGATCTCGGCGCACGCCCTATTGGAGCGCAATCCCCACCCGGGCGAGGCAGAGATCAAGGAGGCACTGGTGGGGAACCTGTGCCGCTGCACGGGCTATGTGCGTATCGTGGAGGCGGTCGAGGCGGCGGCGGAGAAAGGAGAGGCAGGATGAACGAGCTTACCTCCGACCCTGTTGGCAAAAGCGTCCCCCGTGTTGACATGCACGCCAAAGTTACAGGCGCAGCTCTCTTTACCGATGACATTCAGTTCGGCCCCGGCCTCTATCACGGACGGCTGGTGCGCAGTCCGCACGCCCACGCCCTGGTAAAGCGCATCGACGCCAGCCGGGCGCTGGCGCTGGACGGCGTCCGCGCCGTCGTCACCGGCAAGGACGTGCGCACGCGCATCGGCCTCTATCTCATCGACCGGCCCATCTTTGCCGGCGACCGGGTGCGTTACGTGGGTGAGCCGGTGGCAGGCGTCGTCGCCATCAGCGAAGAGATCGCCCAGGAAGCGGCCGCGCTGGTCGAGGTCGAGTACGAGGAACTGGAACCGGTGTTCGACCCCGTGGAGGCGGCCAAAGCGGACGCTCCACTCCTGCACCCCAACCTGGGCGAGTACCAGGTGGCGAACTTTATCTTTCCCCGCCCCGGCACCAACATCTCGGAGCATTTCAAGCTGCGGCGGGGGGATGTCGAGGCGGCCTGGCCCCAGTGCGCCGCCATTGTCGAGATGACCTTCCGCCTGCCGCAGATTCAGCACGTTCCGCTGGAGCCGCACGTGGCGGTGGCGCTGTGGGAGCAATCCGGGCAGGTGACGCTGTGGACCAGCTCCCAGTCCCCCTTTGCCCAGCGCGACCTGATCGCGCAGAGCCTGGGA
>JAOZPF010000361.1 GCA_029932895.1 Anaerolineae bacterium
TATTTCCAACGCCCGCTGGTAGTAACTGATCGATTCCCGCACCTGACCAAGCAGGTTGTAGGCCAGGCCTAGATTGCTGAGGTGGTAGCCCACACCGCGCCAGTACCCTAACTCAGTGGCCTCCTCCAACGCCTGTTGATAGTAACCGATCGCTCGCTCGACCTGGCCCAGGTCGCGGTAGGCGTTCCCCAGATTGCCCAGGATGTTGCTGACGTCCTGGCGATTACCGGTCTCCCGGCTGATGGTCAGCCCCTGCTCAAGCGCTTCGATGGCCTGCTCTAGCTCATCAGCGAAGTAGTAGGTGAGGCCGATGTTGCCCAGTATCTCCCCCTCGCGCCACCGGTCACCGATCTGGCGGGAGATGGCCAATGCCTCTTGAAAGCTGGTCAGTGCCTCAGCATAGCGCCCCATATCGCGGTAGGCATTTCCCAGACTGCCCAAGTCGCATGCCTCACCGCCCCGATCGCCGATCTCCCGCGAGATGGGCAATGCCTGCCGGTAGTAGGAGATCGCCTCTTCAAAGTAGCCTTGCTCATAGTAAGCCACGCCCAGGTTGCCCAAGGCGTTCCCCTCGCCAGCGCGGAAGCCGATCTGACGGCTGAGAGCGATCGACTCCTGATAGCAAGCGATAGCCCGGTTAACCTGGCCCAGCGTATTGTAGGCCAGTCCCAGACTGTTGAGCGTGTTCGCCTTGCCCTCTTCATTTCCCGCTTCCTCGGCCAGCGCCACGGCCCGGGTGAGGGCCTGGGCCGCCTGGGAGGCCTCCCTTCGCCGGAGATGGGTCATCCCCACTTTGTAGGCGCAGAGGAAGCGGGTGAGGGGGCTGGCGGTCTGAGCAGCGGCATCGTTGATGAGCGCCAGCAGGTGAGCCTCTTGCAAGCGCTGCCCGGCCAAGTCGCCGATATAAGCGTCCATCCGTTGCAAGTCTGTCTCACTCAGGCCGCGCAGTGTCTGAGCCTGCGCCAGTGCAGCCTCCAGCGACAACTGGCTCTGAGCCACCGCCGCCGCGAGTTGGTAAACGGGATGCGACTGCAAGGTCAACGGTCGGCGGCTCGTCTCCATCCGCCGAGCCAGTTGGCTTAACGCGCTGGCCAGTTCCGAGTGGGCTCTGAGCAACTGGTGTAGCTCCGCCTCGGAGCGCACCGAGAGCAGCCGGTGCAACAATTCTGGGGGGATGTCATTCATTAACTTGCCTCCTCATCATGTTGGGAGCAACCTTACGCGGTGCAGGGCGTTCAGTGACGGCGCAACGCGTTACGGCAGGTCTGGACCGCCAGGCGGAACTCCCGGTCGTTGGGGTCGATCTGCAGTGCCCGCTCGAAGCAGGCCAGTGCCTCGCGGACCTGACCCATCTCGGCCATTACCGTGCCCTTGTTGAACCAGGTGTTCGCGTTGCCAGGGTCCAACTGGGTGGCCCGGTCGAACGCTGTCAGGGCTTCCCGGCGGCGGCCCAGGTCAGCCCAGACGTTGCCCATGTTGACCCAGGGCTCGGGGTCCTCGGGGTCGCAGGCAGCCGACTTCTCGAAGCAGGCGACCGATTCCAGCTTCTTTCCCATCTCGTACAAAGCCAACCCTTTGTTGAACCAGACCTCTGGGTGTCTGGGATCAATCTGTAGCGCCTGGTCGAAGTAGTCCAGGGCTTCCTGTTGGCGACCTATCGTGGCCAGCAAGGTGCCGGTTGCCAGCAGTTTGTCCACTTCAGTGGGGGGCATTGTTGTTCCTCCTTGTCATCTGATGTTCACCTGCGCGCAGCGGCCAGCGCCAGCTACGCTATCCCGCGCTCCCACCCCGCAGGTTGGCCAGGCTGCGGCCAGCCACGTCGGCGCTGAGGCCCCAAAGCACCAGACCCAGATAGTCGGCGAAGGGGTTGGCCCCGAAAGTGGCACCATTCTCCACGTAAAGCGAGCCCATGCCCACGGCTAACAGCCCCACCATCAAGGCTACGTACAGGAGAGGCCGCACCAGCCACAGCGTTGCTTCAGCACGGATCTGGTCGGACAGGCCGGAGAGGACCACCAGCCAGTCCTTGAGCCGCTCCAGCCAGCGGGGCTCAGCCGGGACAAGCGGGGCGCGAGCGGCGCGGTCGGCGGCATTTTCCGCCACCTCGGCCCGCTCAGCAGCCCGGGCGACATCGGCGTCAGGGCGACCGTCGGGACCCATCAGAGTGGTCCTTAACGTCACCAGGATCCCCTTCACTTCCTTTAACAGCGCCGTGGCCTCGGCGTCTTGCTGAAGAGCCAGGTGCTGCCGGGCCTGGGCGATTTTCTCCAGCGCCTCCTTGACTTTGGGATGCTGCTCCTTGCCCTTCAGCGCCACTTCTATGGCCCGCAGCTCGTTCAGCACCTGCAACCGGGCTTCGACAGCCTCCAACGCACTGGTCACTGTCTCCAGCTTCTCCCGGTATACCAGCTTCCGCACGGCCTCGATCATTGGAGCCAGAATCTTCTGGTCATCGGGGTGAGCCGCTCTGACCAGGGCCTGGAGGCGGTTGACGGCTTGCAGCGCCTCAGCCTGGGGACGCCCGCGCTCCTGCATGTACTTGAACAGGCGACCCAG
>JAOZPF010000362.1 GCA_029932895.1 Anaerolineae bacterium
AGGAGGCCAGCAGGATGGTCTTTCCATACCCAGGCGGGGCCGAGAGCAGGACGAGCTTCTTGGTCAGCGCCGCCTGGAGCCGGTCGAGCAACCGGGGCCGAGGCAGGTGATCGGGCCGGAGGCGGGGAATCAGAAATTTGGTGTGTAGCAAGAGCGGATCTTCCATCGTCGGCACAAATTATACTACAAAATAGAGCAGTACAACAACGGATCGCCAGAAGCAGCTTCCCCTCCCCAACCCGGTTGACAATGTGGCAAAAGTGTGGTATCATATAGTAGAACACTGTTCCGTTAATTGGAATCCCCTTTTTTGCTCTCGGAGGAGGTATGGGCACTTCCTCATCGGTCAAGACGATTGACCGCCTGGTCAAGGTTTTGGACTGCTTTTCCCCCGAGCGGCCGACCTGGTCTTTGGCAGAGATCAGCGTGCATCTCGGTTTGCCCAAGAGCACCCTGCATCGTTTCCTCGCCAGTTTGGAATCCCACGGCATTCTGCGGCGCGACCCCGACGACAGGCGGTGGCGGTTGGGTTACCGGCTCGTCATCTGGGGGGAGCTGGCCGCCAGGAGCACAGGGCTGCGCCACATCGCACTGCCGGTCATGCGTGATCTCGTGGCCGCCACGGGAGAAACGGTCGTGCTGACGATATATCAGGGCCGGGAGGTCGTGTGCGTCGGGAAAGTCGAGACCAGCCATTCGGTGCGACTGAAGCTGGACGTAGGGACGCGCCATCCTCCTCACGCCGGGGCTTCTTCCAAAATCCTGATGGCGTACTTGCCTGTAGAAGAGGTTCAGGCTATCATTCGTGAGCGGGGACTGCCGCAGGTGTGTACCAACACAATCACCGATTATGATGATCTGATGGCCGAGCTGGCCCGGATTCGAGAGCTGGGATATGCGGAAAGCCACGAGGAGACGGATGTGGGGGCCTGGGGAGTGGCTACACCGATCTACGGGCCGCAGGGCGCTGTGGTGGCTGCTATAGGCGTCGTAGGCCCCAGCTCGAGGTTCAGCGGTGACTTGCGTCAGCAGTACGTGTCGCTTTGCCAGCAGGCCGCCCGGCAGATGTCTGTTTTGCTCAGTACAGGAGCCAGGCCAGACGAGCGACTGTCTCCGATCTAGTCCTGGCAGAAAGTATTATATGAGGTGGGTGCAATGGGGGTGGAAAAACACGTGTTCGATATATTGGGCCAGACGACCCCACGCAAAGACGGCGTCGCCAGGGTGACGGGACGGGAAAAGTACACGGTTGACATCAGCCTGCCGAATATGCTGCACGGGCGCATCCTGTCCAGTCCCTATGCTCACGCCCGCGTCAAGTCCATTGACGTGAGCGAGGCGGAGGCGATGGGGGCGGTGGTCATCACCTTCAACGATATTCCGCAGGTGCGGTACAACGAGCGCATCATCACCATTCCCAGGGTCTTGCACAAGGACCACTACGTCCTGGCAGACAAGGTGCGGCGGATGGGAGAGGCAGTCGCGGCGGTGGCAGCGGAGACGGAGGAACTGGCCGAGAAGGCGGTGCGCGCCATCGAGGTCGAGTACGAGGTTTTGCCCGTGCTCCTCGACCCCATTGAGGCGATGCAACCCGGCGCCGAGCCGATTTACGACACGGTGCTCTGGGGCGAAGAGGAAATCAAAATCGAGAACAACATCGCCTGCGAGCGTGAGGTGGAGGAGGGAGACGTGGATCGGGCCTTCGCCGAGGCGGACGTGATCGTCGAGGGCACGTTCAAGACGCAGAAAATCTACCACGCGCAGATGGAGACCAAGTCGGTGGTGTGTCGCCCGGAGCCGGATGGCGGGCTGACTGTCTGGCCGACGACGCAATCCATCCACAACGTCCGCATCCTCCTGGGGCAGATTTTCGACATCCCGCTGAGCAAGGTCAACGTCAAGCGGGTGCCCATCGGCGGGACGTTCGGTTCCAGCATCCAGATGAATCCGCCGATCCCCATCTGCGCGGCGCTGGCGCTCAGGGCTAACCGCCCGGTCAAGCTGACGCTGACGCGGGAGGAGGACGCGCACGATCACACCCGCTATGGCACGCAGATACATCTCAAGCTGGCTGCCAGGAAGGACGGCACGCTGACCGGTGCAGAGATGGAGCTTGTCGCCGACATTGGGGCGCACAACATCCAGGCTTACTCGTTCCTGGGGGTGTGCGTCGGTTGGCTGGTCTCGCTCTACAAGCTGCCCAACGTGCGCTACAAAGGCACGGCGGTTTACACCAACAAGGCTATCTCCTGCGCCATGCAGGGGTTCGGCAATCCACAGGTCACGTTTGCGGTCGAGTCGCTAATGGACGAGCTGGCCGAGAAGCTGGAGCTGGACCCCATCGAACTGCGGCTCAAGAACTACGTCGGCCTGGGGGATACCTTCTGGGGGCAGGGGCCGCTGGTGCGCTCCATCGTGCAGAGCGATGGGGTGCCGGAGTTGTTGCGGCGGGGGGCGGAGATCATCGGGTGGGAGAGGCGAGGGAGCGAGTCAGCGAGTCAGCGAGGAAGCGAGTCAGCGAGGGAGCGAGTCG
>JAOZPF010000092.1:0-804 GCA_029932895.1 Anaerolineae bacterium
TGGCCGCAATGGCAGAACGATAGGCAGCCACAGCACCGTCGTAATCACCGCCGGCATAGAGCGCATCACCCACCAATTCCTGCACGGTCGCGGTGATCGATGTGCCCCCCTCCAGATAGGCTTGGTAGTGAGCGGCAGCAGCCAGAGGGTCTCCCGCACCAACGAGGGCGTCGGCCAAAAGAAAATGGGCATCGTGGGCCAGGGAGGAGGCAGGGAAACGGTCGACGAGATCTTGGAAAGCAGCAGCGGCCTGCTGGTCGGCCCCATCTTGGAGATGAGCTTTCCCCAAGCCGAGGAGCGCCTGAGCAGCGGTGTCGTCGTCGGGCGCAGCGAGGAGGGTAGCCTGGTAGGCCAGCCTGGCCCCCTCAATGTCGCCGACCTCCAACGCCTCTTGCCCCACCAAGAGAAGGTCCGCCGGGCGCAGGGTGGGAATGGTAGAGACCACAAACGTGGCGGTTGGGGCAGGAAAAGGGGATGGGGGTGGTGTAGGGGGAAGGGGAAGCTGGCAGGCCACGGCTGCTAGAACGGTCAGCAGTACAGGCCAGGCCAATTGTCCGATTCGCAATTTTGGTCGCATAGGAGTATTGTAACCTGTCTGGGGCAGGAGGCAAGGGACAAAGCAACGGATTGCGATCCACCGCGAGCAGAAATGTGGCAGTAAGCGGAGTCAAGGCTTCAGCCGGGTTTTGTAGGCTATTCCGGGCTCAAAGAGTACCATTCCCTGATCTTGCTTGGGAAAACCCGGCTAAAGCCTCTATTCCAACTCGAACGTTGGTGCCGCATCACCCGGCCCGCCGGACTAAA
>JAOZPF010000092.1:814-9819 GCA_029932895.1 Anaerolineae bacterium
AGGCCAGGCCAATTGTCCGATTCGCAATTTTGGTCGCATAGGAGTATTGTAACCGGTCTGGGGCAGGAGGCAAGAGACAAAACAGAGACACCACGGGGAAGCGAGCTCTTGACAAACGGCTCTGTTCTGCTATAAAGAGCGCGGTATTATTATGTACCCACACAGGAGCAGGAACAATGATCCGCATTCTCTCAGGCAATGACGTGCGCCAGGCGTTGCCGATGGCTACAGCCATCGCAGCGATGAAACAGGCCTTCGCCCAGCTCTCGCTGGGGCAGGCCGATGTGCCATTGCGCGTACCGCTACCAGTAGAACGTCACAACGGTGTCACTCTCTTTATGCCAGCCTACCTCTCTGGCGACGACCATATGGCGGTCAAGATCGTCTCGGTTTTCAACGACAATCCGGCCATGGGATTGCCGCTGATCCACGCTCTGGTGGTAGTGGTCGACACAGAGACCGGTGCGCCGGCGGCGGTGATGGATGGAACCACCCTGACAGCGCTGCGTACCGGGGCAGCCTCCGGTGCTGCCACCGACCTGCTGGCACGGGAGGGGGTGCACACGGCGGCTATCTTTGGCGCTGGCGCGCAGGGCCGGACACAATTGGAGGCGGTCTGCGCCGTGCGGCCCATCCGGCAGGTGTGGGTCTATGACCTCTCACCGCAGCGGGCGGCCGCCTTTGCCGCAGAGATGAGCCAGCGTCTGGCGCTGCCAGTTCAGGCGGCCGCCTCACCGGCCCAAGCAGTGCGCCAGGCAGATGTCATCTGCACCGCCACCACCTCCACCACGCCCGTCTTTGACGACAGTGACGTCAGACCGGGCACGCACATCAACGCGGTGGGCGCCTATACCCCCACGATGCAGGAGATTCCGCCGCAGACAGTGCTGCGGGCCAGGGTGGTCATCGACCACCGGGAGGCAAGCCTGGCTGAGGCCGGCGACCTGCTGATCCCGATCAGGGAAGGGCTGATGGGCCGGGATCACATCGCCGCAGAGTTGGGCGAGATCGTCGCCGGACGCAAACCGGGGCGCACCTCGGCGGAGGAGATCACTCTTTTCAAGTCGGTGGGAGTGGCCGTGCAGGACGTGGCAGCAGCGGCCGCCGCACTGGAGGCGGCGCGGCAACTTGGCCTGGGCGTCGAGGTGGAGCTATAGTGGGATCAACCCACCTGCGCGGATACGGCCTGGCCCTCGTCGCCGCCGCGTTGTGGGCGACGCTGGGCCTCTTTTACCACCAACTGGCTGCCTATGGCCTCTCTCTGCTGACCATTGTCTTTTTCCGCGCCGCCATTGCCGCCCTCCTTCTCTTTGCCGTGCTGGGTGTCCGCTCCCCCGACTCGCTCAAACTCAGGGGACGGGACTGGCTTCTCTTTGCCGTTTTTGGCTTGGTCGGCGTGGCAGCCTTCTTTGCCATCTATATCCACGCCATTGACCTCACCGGGATGGGGGTGGCAGCAGTGCTCATGTACACCGCCCCGGTCTGGGTGGCGCTCATCGGTGCGGTGTCGCTTCACGAGCCATTCACGCTGCGCAAGAGCGGGGCGCTGGTACTGGCCGTCACGGGCTGTGCACTGGTGGGCCGCGTGTACGACCTGGCGAGCGTGCGGCTGAATCTGGTGGGCATTCTGGCTGGCTTGGGGGCCGGGCTGACCTATGGCCTCTACACCGTTTTCAGCAAAATCGCCCAACGACGCCACACCGCCTGGGCCACGCTGGCCTACGCGCTGGGACTGGGCACGCTCTTTATGCTCCCTCTCCAGACGCCAGCGGAGTTGGCCCGGGCCGTGGCTTCACCACCAACCATCATCTGGCTGATTGCGCTGGGGATCGTGCCCACCCTCGGCGGCGGGCTCGCTTTCAACGCCGCCTTGCGGCTGATTCCAGCCAGCAACGCCAGCATCATCGCTACTTTGGAACCGGTCATCGCGGCACTGCTGGGCTGGACGTTCCTAGGAGAACGAATGGTCCCCCTTCAACTCCTGGGCACAGCACTGGTTCTGAGCGCAGTTCTCATTCTACAACGCCATCTGGCGAACGAAAGGAGCACACCATGACCTTGCTATCTACTGCTGATGTCGTCATCATCGGCGGTGGCGTGATGGGAACCAGCACCGCCTATCATCTGGCGCTAAAGGGATGTAAGAAGGTGCTGCTACTGGAGCGAGAGTCTTTCTTCGGCATCCAGGCCACTGGCAAATGCGCCGGGGGCATCCGCTACCAGTTCGGCACCGAGATCAACGTGCGCCTCTCCCTGCTCAGCCTGCCGATGCTGGACCGATTCGAGGAAGAACTGGAGCAGCCCATCGACCTGCGCCGCTGCGGCTATCTCTTTTTGCTGACCAATGAGGAAGACGCAAGCACCTTTCGCGGAAATATGGCGATGCAGAACCAACTGGGGGTGAGAACAGAGTGGCTCGAGCCGGACGAGATCGCCAGAAAAGTGAGCCTGCTTGACCTGACGGGGGTCCTGGGAGCGACATGGAACGCCGATGACGGGCTTGCCGATCCCAACAGCGTAGTTCAGGGATACGTCTCCGGTGCGCGGCGGCTGGGCGCACGGCTACTGAACGACGTCACGGTGACCGGCGTGCGTGTGCAGGGCGGACGGGTGCGCTCTGTCGTCACCGATCAGGGCGAGGTGGCGACAGAGGTTGTGGTGGACGCGGCCGGGCCGTGGGCCGGCGAGGTGGGCCGGATGGCAGGACTGGATATCCCCATCGTCCCCCTACGCCGCCAGATCGTCGTCACCGGGCCGATACCGGAGGTTCCACCCGACTTTCCCTTTATCATCGACTTTGCCCAGTCCCTCTATTTTCACCGCGAGGGGCGGGGCATCCTGACGGGTATGTCGAACCCCAACGAGGCAGTCGGGTTCAGCCAGGCGGTCGACCAGGAATGGGAGCTTGTTCACCTGGAGGCAGCAATGCAACGGCTGCCCGTTCTGGAAAGGGCAGGCTTGGCAAGCCGCTGGGCCGGCCTGTACGAGGTCTCCCCCGACGCCCACCCCATCCTCGGCCGCATTCCCCAGGTTGAGGGGTTCTACTGCGTGGGCGGATTCAGCGGTCACGGCTTTATGCACGGCCCAATTTGCGGCCTGCTGTTAGCGGAAGAGATCCTCGACGGACAGGCGCACACGCTGGACATCGCGCCGCTGCGCATCGACCGCTTTGCGGCGGGAAAGGGCATCAGCGAGTACAACGTGGTGTGATGAGCGATAGGAAGCGAGCCATCGACCCGGGGATATTGCTGGCGTTGGCGCTGGCGCTCATCGCCGCCAGCCCCTTCCTGGCTCAGCCCGGCCTGCCCCGCGATACCGACGCCGAGCTGCACGTTTTTCGCGCCGCCGAGGTCGCCGCCTGCTGGCAACAATCCGTGCTTTACCCTCGTTGGGCACCCGACTTTTACTTTGGCTATGGCTATCCCATCTTTAATTACTACGCCCCCCTGACCTACCACCTCGCCAGCCTGTTCGCACTGCTGCCCGGCCTGGACATTGTGTCCGGAGTCAAGGCGGTCTTTGTACTGGCGCTGCTCCTCGGCGGCCTGGGAAGCTATCTCCTGACGCGGGAACTGTTCGGGCCGGAGGCCGGGGTTGTGGCAGCGGCGGCCTTTGTCACCGCTCCCTACTTGCTCTTTATCGACCCCCACGCCCGTGGGGACCTGGCGGAGCATTTTGCCGTGGGGCTGCTCCCCCTAGCTCTCTTTTTCCTGCGTCGGCTGGTGAGGCATGGGGGGCGGGGACCGCTGATCGGGACAACCCTGTCAGTCACCGCGCTCCTGACCAGCCACAATCTCCTGGGCGTCGTCGGGCTGGCGCTTCTGCTGGCAAGCTGGGGCTGGCAAACGGTCGTGGAAAAACAGCGCGATGGGGTGGGGCGGGGGTTGCTCGGCATTGGGCTGGGCGTGACCCTCAGCGCTTTTTTCTGGTTGCCGCTGCTGATCGAACTGAACGAGGTTCAACTCAGCGTGACCGGCGGTCATTTTGACTTTCGCCATCACTTTGTGGCCGTGCGGGAGCTTTTGGCCCCCTCCATCCTTCTGGACCATCGCTCCATCGCCCCGCGGTACCGCTTTAACCTGGGGATCGTCCAATGGGTGCTGGCGCTGACGGGCACACTGGGCCTGCTATGGCGTCCAGCGCTCCGCCGTCGGACGGGGTTTTTCGCCCTGGCGAGTGGTGGATTGCTCCTGCTCATCACTCCCGCCTCCCACATCGTCTGGGAAGCAATCCCCACCCTGGCCTATTTCCAATTCCCGTGGCGATTCCTTGGCCCGACGGCAACTGGGCTGGCAGCCCTGGCAGGGAGCAGTATCAATCTTCTTCCTCGAGGACGATGGAGGACGGGGGGAGCTGCCGTGACCCTCCTCGCCACCCTGGTTCTGGCCTTGCCGCTGATGTTCCCGCCGCCTTGGGCACCTGACTTTGGCGACACCTCCCCCGCCGGCATCGTCGACTTTGAGCTACAGGGCAAAGTGGTCGGCACGACCTCCACCGGCGACTTTTTGCCCCGGCAGGTCCAGGTTCCGCTGCATCCAGAGCCAACTCTGATAGCATCATATCACGGCCCGGGGCCGGTGGACAAGGTGAACCGGGCTGTGTTGCCAGAGGGAACGGAGGTGGACGTGCTGGAACACGGCCCCACCCACGACCGCTTTCACGTCTCGGGGGAGCACCACTTTGTCTTTCGTCTCTACACTATCCTCTTCCCCGGATGGCACGCCTATGTGGACGGCGAGGAGGTCGAGATCGAGCCCGGACAGCCCGAGGGGTTCATCACGTTTTGGGTGGAGCCAGGGGAACACGACCTGCTGGTCCGCCTGGAGAACACCGCGCCCCGGCGGGCGGGCTGGGGACTGGCGGCGGGCGGGCTGATGGTGCTGGCCCTGGCGCTCGTGCTGACGCGACCGGTCGCGCCAACAACTCTGGCACCGGCTTCGCGGCGGACTATGGCGTGGTTGAGCGGCGCGATCGCTCTGTTTCTCCTCTTCAAACTCGGGCTGGTCGACCATCACGACACCTGGTTCCGCTATACCTCGGGACCGGGGGAGGCCAGAGCTGCCCAACACACCCAGCACAGCGCCCTGGAAGGGGGAATCGATTTCCTCGGCTTTGACCTCTCCCGCCAGCAGGTGCGCGCGGGGGAGGAATTGCAAGTAGTACTCTACTGGGAAGCACTGGAACCGCAGACAGTCAACTACCAGTCCTTCGTCCATCTGATGGGGGCAGACGGTCGCTCCTGGGGTCAATCGGATGCCCTGAACCCAGGGGGACTGCCCACAACCCGCTGGCCACAGGGCCGCTACGTCTGGGACCTACACCGGGTGGTTGTGCGCCCCGACGCCCCGCCGGGGCGCTACACACTGGCGGTGGGGCTTTACACCCTGGCCGATGGACAGCGGCTGCCGGTATTGGGAGCAAAAGGGGAGCCCGCCGGCAATATTATCACCCTGGAGGTTCCGGTGGAGGTCTTGCCGGCACGATGACAGCCGGAGAAGGAGAAACAGATGGAAGAACGCATTGCCACAGCCATCCGGCAGCACCTGGATCAGGAGGGAAAACTCCGCTGTGCGGCGGCTTTCCGCGTGGCGAAAGAGCTAGACCTGCCCCCTCTGACTGTTGGTCAGACGGCCAACGAGATGGAGATCAAGCTGAGTCACTGTCAACTGGGGCTTTTCGGCTACGGCCCCAAGGCCGAGGGGCGGCACAAGATTGTGCGCCCAGCCGATGAAGTGGCCCCCGGGCTGGCGCAGGCCATCCACGACGGGCTGAGCGAAGGTAAACTGTCCTGTCGGGCGATTTGGGAGATTGCCGCCGCGCTACACATTCCCAAGATGGAGGTCTCGGCAGCAGCGGAGGCGCTAGAGATCAAGATCGTGCACTGTCAGCTCGGGGCTTTTTGAGCTCTGCCGGGACATGTGAGCAAAAACAGTGCTCCCGCCGGACTGTGGTCCAGCGGGTTGGGTTCTCTAGCCGTGCTGTTGGAGCGTGCGGCTCAGGATGTCATCCTGCTCGGAGCGCTGCTTGTCCCCTCGCGCACCAGAGTGCTTGCCGTGCCTCCGCACCTCGGCGTGCCGTGCTTTGCGGAACGCCATTTCGAAAGGAGTGGGCAGCTCTTCCTCGTCCTCATCTTCCTCTATCGTCGCCTCGGCGAACTCTTCCATCGTCAGGTCGATGCGCTTTTTGGAGCGATCGAGGCTCAAGATGCGGACGTCGATCTCGTCCCCCATATGGAACAGCTCGGCGGGAGAGCCAAAGACGCGGCCGCCCATCTCGCGGCTATGGAGCAGACCAGGGCGCTCGGCCCCGATATCCACAAAAACACCATACCGCTCGATGCGAACGACCTTGCCGGTATAAACCTGGCCGACCTTGAGCTCTTTCCAGGTCACATCAGGTGGCTTGACCATCGTCAGCGCAATGCGGCCTTGCTCCGGGTCGACGCGGGTCACCCACACAGTCACCCGGTCCCCCTCGGAGACCACATCGGAGACCCGGTCCACGTGCCGGTCGCTGAGTTGGGAGATGTGGATGAGGCCATCACGCTCCAGGCCGAGGTCCACAAAAGCGCCGTACAGCTCGACGCGTCGGATGACGCCTTCGAGCTTCATCTTGGGAGCCAAGTCGGCAATGGAAGTTGGTTGGGATTGGTTGGTTTCTTCACTCACGCTCTCACCTCTAACTCACGCCCTCGCCCGCGGGCGGGGCAAACTTTAGCCCGGTCTCCAGACCGGGCACGGGAGATTATAACGCCGGACACTCCTTCTGTCAAGCTACCATGCTGCGTTGGGGAACGTGCAAACGCCAGCATGGATGCCAACGCGCTTGTACATCATGACGCCGATGCTGCCAAAAGGCTCACCTAGAACCCCGTCGTGGATGGCCCAACTGCGCCCTCGCACAGTCGTCTCCGCGCCAGGCCGGCGGAAGGGGGTGGAGCCATCCAGGCGGCGGTGAAGGAGGCCACCGGGGCCGAACTCGGTGTGGATCCACTCCATCCTGCCCTGTCCCATCGTATAGGAAAAGCCATACCGTTCGAACAGAATAGCGTTGTGGTAGGCCAGGGGACGGGTATGGAACCGGTCGCGCCCTAGCCGGGCGACGAATTCTTCAAAGCGGGGGATGAGCCGACGTGCTAGCTTGGCCCCCCGCCGAACCTGGGCTGGGGCCAGACCCGCTTCCATCGCGCGGACTTCTTCCTCGACATTACGGCAGTCGACGCCAAAGTTGGTGCGTCGCCCATCCGGCATGCGGTCGACATCGAACCGCCCCGAGTCCGGGTCGTTGACGACGAACAGCAGCACCTCTAGTTGGTTGGTAGGTGTGTCGGCCAGCTCCAGATAGATAACCGGGTCCTGATCGTCCCAACGCTGCCGCAGCGCCAGCGAGACGGAGCTGGTGAGCGGCGCGCAGGTGCAGGTGAGCAGAGGGCGGCCCTGCGCGTCGGTCATCGAGAGGGGGATACCGAACCGCAGCAACGCCTCCGGCGGGATCAACGAGCGGTAGAGGGCATCCTTCTCCGCCGGCGGCAGGTTGTTGATCTGCCGGATAGAGAGAATACGCTGGCCGTCCACGATCAGGGGCTGGACGGATAGAGTCATCGTCCGTGTTCCTTCCATTCCCGGCGCATCTCTCGCTCGGCGTCCCGCTTGGCAATGGCCTCCCGCTTGTCGTACTTGCGCTTGCCCCGGGCCAGACCTATCTCGACCTTGGCGCGTCCTTTTTTCAAATAGACCCGCAGGGGGATGACGGTGTAGCCCCGCTCCTGGACACGGCTGATGATGCGGTTGATCTCTCGCCGGTGGAGCAGGAGCTTGCGCGGGCGGAGGGGGTCGTGGCCGCGCCTACCGGCGGGGTCGTATGGCGCGATGTGAACGTTGACCAGCCACAGTTCATCGCGGCGCGGTTGGACATAGCCATCACGGATGTTGAGCCGGCCAGCCCGAATCGACTTGATCTCGGTGCCGGTCAACACCAGGCCGGCCTCATACCGGTCCTCGATGTAGTAATCGTGGGTGGCCTTGCGGTTTGTGGCCACAACCTTGACGTCGCTCACATCACTCCCCGGTCAACAGATACTGGACCGCGCGGTCCAACTGAGGGTCCTGGCCTGGTTCCACGTCCTCGGGGCGGACCACCTCGATGTCGGGGGTCAATCCCAGGCCGTGGATAGCGACGTCGTTGGGGGTGAACCAGCGGGCAATAGTGACGCGCAGTTCCGATCCATCGGACAGGCGGAACGGTCGTTGCACCGATCCCTTGCCAAAGCTCTGTTCGCCGACGAGGATACCGCGCTCGCGGGCCTGGATGGCTCCGGCGACGATCTCGGAGGCCGAGGCGCTGCCGCCGTCGATCAGGACCACCAGCGGGATGTCCTCTGCGGGGCCGCCGTCGTGCGAGCGGAACACGTTTTCGGAGCCGTCGGAAGCGCGCTCGATGAGGACAACGCCGTCATCCAAAAAGAGATCGGCCACCGTCACCGCCTCGT
This sequence comes from Anaerolineae bacterium, assembly GCA_029932895.1. Taxonomy (GTDB): domain Bacteria; phylum Chloroflexota; class Anaerolineae; order B4-G1; family DUEL01; genus JAOZPF01. The sequence goes on from JAOZPF010000092.1 coordinate 9,303, forward strand.
CTAGCCAACCGCCGGGGTTATCCCGCAGGTCGAGGACGATGCCCACCGGTTCCTGTTGGAGCAGCTCGTCGAGGGCGTCCTGCATCTGCGCCGTGGCTGTGGAGCTAAACTCGGTGAGGTGGATATAAGCGACGTTCCCGTCCAGCATCTCCGCCTCGACCAGCGGGATCTGGATGCGGGCGCGGGTGATGGTCACCGTGAACGTCCCCTCCTCGCCAGGGCGTTCGATGAGCAGCGTCACGTCGCTGCCCGCCGGCCCACGGATAAGGGCAATGGCCTCGTAGATGCTAAAGCCGACGATGGAGGTGCCATCCACCTCCAGTACGCGGTCGTCGCTTTGCAATTGGGCAGCCTCGGCCGGCGAACCGGAGATGACGCTGACGATCTCGAGCTTGCCGTCATCGCGCATACGGACAAAGGCACCGATACCCTCGAAGGAACCGCTGGCATCCTCGTTGATGATGGAGGCAATGTCCGGCTCGATCGGCCGCACTGTTGCGCTCCATACAGACCTCGA
>JAOZPF010000093.1 GCA_029932895.1 Anaerolineae bacterium
GGCGGGCGGGCCCCCGGCGCTTTCGCCGACTGGCCCCCCGACGACCTTCAACCTCCTTGGACCGACGTGACATATCTCCGTTTGTATGACCACTCGGATTTCAACTATATTGCCTTCAATACCGTGCGGATGTACGACCGGCGGCTGGCCCGGCCGGAGAACCGCGTTGAGCCGCTTTGGGAGCGCATCGTCGGCATTCTCCCTTTTTATCAGGAGCAGTTTGGTATCGACGGGGCGATGATCGATATGGGGCATGCTCTTCCGACTGCTCTCAAGCAGCGTATCATCAGGGCGGCGCGGCGGGTGGACCCCGAGTTTGCTTTTTGGGATGAATCCTTTTCCTACACCCCTGGTTTGGTGGATGAGGGGTACAACGCGATCATCGGCAACTACTGGTGGATGAGTTGGCGACCGGAGAAGCTGGTGAACGAGCTACTGCGCCCGTTGGCGGAAAGAGGGGTTCCGCTGCCCTTTTTCGCCGCGCCGGAAAGCCACGACACCCCTCGCGCCGTCGCCCGCCTGGGCGGATTGGGAGCGGCGCGAGCGGCGTGGGCACTGGGGTGCGTGCTGCCGGCCATCCCTTTCTGCCACGCGGGGTTCGAACTGGCCGAGATGACGCCGGTCAACACCGGCCTCGATTTTTCCCCGCAGGAGTTGGCCGATTACCCGCCGGATGTGTTGCCTCTCTTTAGCGCCGTCGCTTATGGCTGGGAGAACGAACTCGGACTGGTGGACTGGATACAGCGCACGCTGGCGGTCCGCGCCGAGTACGTCGAGCTGGTCACCGACCCCGACCCCGCCACTCTTGTTCTCCTGGCGACAGACAACCCCCGCGTGTGGGGTGTAGTACGGCGTCGTGGTGGAGAGGGGTTGGCCGCCATCGTTAATCTGGACGTGACGCAGCCGCAGACATTTTCCCTTTCCTTGCCGACGGACCGGCCGGTCGCGGTCGATCTCCTGGCAGGCACCTCCTGGCCCCTGAGGGAGGGGCGGCTGACAGGAGAGTGGCCGGCGGCTGGCTGTGCTATTGTGGCGCTATGAGTGGTGGCACCGACTGGCCCGCCTGGTCCGTGCGCTCATAAATCATGCTCCAGGGAGAAACACAATGGATGATCTGGCTCGTTACCTCTCTATTCTGTTCGATAGTTCTGTTCTCGCCGTGCCGGTCTTTTTGGGCGTGGCCTGGGCCGGGAGCGGTGCTTTCCTGCCTGCTCTGGGCTGGGCAGCGCTGGCGCTGCTCTTTGCCGATGGCGTGCCGCTGACCTACCTGACCCTGGGGCGGCGTTTTGGCTGGGTCAGTGGGTTCGAGATGCCCCGCCGGGAGGAAAGGGTGCCCTTTATCGCCGTCAACCTGACCGGCAATATGGTTGGCTATATGCTGCTGCGGGCGTTGGGCGCGCCAGACGAGCTGGCGGCGCTGTTATTGGTCTATGTGGGGATGGGAGTCACCATGCTCACCATCTCGACGTTCTGGAAGATCAGCCTGCATGCTGGCGGGGTGGGGGGCTTTGGCGCTGCACTGACCTGGTTCTTTGGCCCTATCTGGGCCTGCTCGTTCCTGGCTGTGTTGTTGGTGGGCTGGGCGCGAGTGTACCGGCGGCGGCACACCTGGCTGCAGGTGGCAGCGGGCGGGCTAGTGGGCGCTCTGGTGACGACGGCAGTGCTGGCAGTGGCGCTGCGGTGAGGATGCTCCCCGCCAGCAATCACGGGCCCGAGAGACGATTACCCCAAGGTGGTTGCTGCTCAGGAGTCAGTTCGTCAGACTCGGTGGGGGCGAGCCCGTGTGTTCGCCCGCCAAGGGCCGGGACATGGGCCCGCTCTTGCTGCGCCCGCTGACGCAGGAGATCTTCCCAGTTCATTCTCCACACTTTCTGTGTCGTTCCTTCATAAAATCTTTACCCCGGCCGGATATACTGTGGGCACAATATCACCCAGGAGGTGTAAAGATGTCCAAGTATAGAGGACTGTACGTAGCGTTAGGAGTGGTAGGGGCACTGGTCGTTCTGGTGGGAGGCGTGGGCGTGGCCTATGCTCAGGGACCACAGCCCCCAGTGGGGGATCGGGCCGTTGGCGGACCGGTTTCCTGCGACGCTGGCTCCCATACCCACGGTGCGTGGATGCGCGGTGGACGTGGGTTTGGGATGCGTGGTGATTCCATGGTGGGCGTCGTCGCCGAGGTGACAGGCCTGACCGAGGATGAGGTTGTCGCTGCCTTGCAGGAGGGGCAGACTTTCGCCCAGGTCGCCGAGGCGCAGGGCGTGGACCCCGCGGTGATTGTCGATGCCTTCCTGACGGAGCGGGAGACGGCGCTGGAGGCGGCGGTGGAGGAGGGGTGGCTCACTCAGGCGCAGGTGGATGAGAGGTTGGCCGAGATGGCGGATCATCTCTCCGAGCACCTGGATGAGGCGTGGAACCCTCGTTTCTCCGGCGAAGGTCGCTTTTCCAGCCGGCCTGCGGGTCGAGGAAGCTTTGGGCGGGGGTCCCGCTCGGGGTTCACCGCGCCCGCTTTCTCCGGCCGCTAGAAGCCGTGCTGCACGGTGAGGAGGGGACGCTTGCGTCCCCTCCTTTGTGTAAGGCGTCTGTAATCCCGTGCCCACTGGCCCCGTCGAGCCCCTTTGACGAAATCGTCTCTGCTTGACAACCTGTCGCCCCGGTGTATAATTAGTTAGTCTAACTAACTCGCTGGGAGAGGTGGCAGGGGATGTCCGATGCAGGAGACTTGGCAACCAGACGATTTCTGAACCTGTTGAACCGGTTGCGCAAGTTGGGGCTGGGGCAGCCTCCCTTTGATCAGGTCCAGGTGACGCCGTCGCAGCTTGTCTTGCTGGACTGGATCGCCGAATCGTCCGGCTGTAGCGTTCACGAGATCGCGGCTGGCCTGGGGCTGACGCCACCGACTGTCAGCGTGGGGGTGCGACGGCTGGAGAGGGTGGGGCTGCTGGAGCGCCGGCCCGACCCGCGGGACCGGCGCGCTGTCCGCCTCTCTCTCACCGTCGCCGGGGAAACCCTGCGTCAGCGGGCGCAGGGTTTTCGCCAACGCAAGGCCCGGCGGCTATTGGCGGGCCTGACGCCACAGGAGCAGGAGACACTGTTGGACCTCTTGGAGCGGGCTATCCGCTCCGCTGAGGTAGAGACGCTATCGGGTTTTCAGGGATGACCGCTCAGTTCCTCTTCCCAGTCGGCCTCCTCACCGGTGAGTGACTGAGCAGAGGTCATATTCAAAGAAGTAGAGGAAGTAGCATGTCCAGACAAATTGTGTTTGCTATCGTGACATTTCTGCACAATCTATTTACCGTTGTATGGGTTGGAGGGTTGATCACCCTGGGGACCATCGTCATGCCCTCGGCCAAGAAGGTATTGGGGATGGGGCCGCAGACCAAACAGTTGATGGACACCATCCAGAAGCGACTGAGCGTGCTGGTATATGTGAGCATCCTCGGGCTGTTGCTGACAGGGCTCCTCATGGCCAATCGCTCTCCTGCCTTCCAGGGGTTGTTCCGCTTTGATAATGCCTACTCGACCGTTTTGGCGATCAAGCACATCCTGGTATTGGCGATGGTCGGAGTGGCCCTGTACCGTAGCCTGGCGCTAGGCCGCCGAAACAAACCGTCCAGCCCGGCCCAGGAGAAGGTCAAAGCCGGATTGCTCTTGCTCAACATCGTCCTGGGGATCGTGGTTCTATTGCTCAGTGGCTTTAGTGCGGCTCTCTCAGCGGGCCCGCCAGCAGTGTGAGGTGCGCTAGGGGACTGCCGCTCTGCCACGGATTATGCTCACCCAGCCTGGCGCTGGCTGCGGTGTGGAGAGAGGAGGGAATGTGAGCGACGCTATCAAAGTGGACAACCTGACCAAGTACTACGGTGATCTGCTGGCTGTGGACCACATCTCGTTCGAGGTGCGGGATGGGGAGGTGTTCGGCTTCTTGGGGCCCAACGGTGCGGGCAAGACGACGACGCAACGGATGCTGACCACCCTGTTGGAGCCGACCGAGGGGCACATCATCATTCACGGTCACGATCTGGCCCATGATCCCTACCCAGTCAAACGGCGGATGGGGTTGGTGCCGGAGGAGTCCAATGTCTACACCGAACTGACCGCCTGGGCGAACCTGATGTTCACCGCCACGCTATATCGTGTGCCGCAGGCCGAACGGGCGGTGCGGGCGCAGGAATTGCTCGAGACATTTGGCCTGTGGGAAAAACGAGATGTGAAGGTGGAGAACTTTTCCAAGGGAATGCGCCGTCGTCTCAGTATCGCGATGGCCCTCATCCACCGGCCAACGCTCTTCTTTCTGGACGAGCCGACACCGGGGCTGGACGCCCAGTCCACCCGTGCCATCCGCGACCTGGTCCGCAAATTGAACGCTGAGGGGACGACGATCTTTCTCACCACTCACCAGATTGAGGAGGCCAATCAGCTCTGTGACCGGGTGGCTATCATTGACCACGGCCGCATCGCGGCCATTGACACTCCGGAGCGGCTCAAGGCGGCCTTCCGGCGAGTGCAGTCGGTGGAGGTGGCCCTGCAGCCGGATGGGCAAGCGCACGGTCAGGCGCTGGGAGAGCTGCCTGGGGTGACCACGGTGGTCAAGATGGGTGACAAGTGGCGGCTGTATACCGAGGATCCCTCGGCCCTGCTGCCACTGGTGATGCGCTATGCCGAGGACCACGGGCTGCGGGCGGTCAGCCTGTGCACGCTGGGTCCTAGCCTGGAGGATGTCTTCCTAGAGATCACCGGACAGCAGGTGGGTGCGGTGCGCCACGAGACGGGAGAGGGGAGCAGGAAGCAGGGGGCAAGAGGCAGGATGCGAGGGGCGGGCGGCAGAGGAGGGCAAAGATGAAGAGCGAATGGTGGGGTCGGTTGAGGGATGAGGTGGCCCAGGCCTGGGCGGTGGCGGCCAAGGATGTCAAGGTCTATTATCTCCGGCCGGGGATGATCATGTTCGGCTTCCTGATGCCGTTCTTCATGTTCTTTTCCTTCTCTGTGCGGCGGGAGATGGCTGCGGCACAGGGGGTCGCTCGCCTGCTCGCCCTGACGGTCTTTTTCACTGCTGCCGCTGCCGGGCCGTTCATTGTCCCTCTGGAGCGGCGGCTGGGCACCTACGACCGGCTGTTGGCTGCGCCGATGTCGTTGCTGACCCTGCTCCTGGGCAAGACGGCAGTGGGGGCGTTGTTCGCTATTGGCGTCTCGGGCCTGTCGCTGCTGATCGGCATGGTGGCCTTTGGTGTCAGCATCGCCCAGCCTTGGTTGCTGGTGGCTGGCATGCTTCTGGGGTCGTTCTCTTTTTCTGCCTTGGGGCTGATCTTTGGCTCCATCCCCACCCGCAACCCCGGCGACGTGCAGATGCCCAGCACGTTGCTGCGCTGGGGGCTCCTTTTTATCAGCGGCGTCTTTATCCCGCTGCAGGAGATGGCTCCGCTGGCGCAAGCAGTGGCCTACCTCTCGCCCCTGACTTATGCTCAGGACCTGATGAACCACGCCGTGCTCGGCGCGGGGCTGCTTGATTTGTGGTTGGACCTGGCTGTGCTGCTGGTGAGTGGGATACTCTTCCTTATCCCGTCCGTGCTGATGCATCGGCGGAGCCGCAAGCTGGGGTACTGAGCCGGTCGCCAGTGGGGACGTAGAGGCACGGTGACGCCGAGATCATGGGCGTCACCGTGCCCCTTTGTGTCCCTGTTCTCTACTCCCGATTCCGTTCTTTCGATAGGACTGGCGCGTTTATAGGTTTCAGAGCGACGGAATCAAGGCTTCAGCCGGGTTTTGTAGGCTATTTTGGGCTCAAAGAGTACCATCCCAGGGGAAATCCGGCTAAAGTCCAAAGTTGCATCGCGATCAAGTGTGGAGCTAGCCGTTTTTTCTTTACCCTCCCTTCATCAAGCCTTCACACAACCACGTTATACTTCTGAGCAATGCGAGGGATTCGGAAGGAGGTAAGGTGAACAAGACAAGGTTGAATTACGCTCTCGACTGGGTGATCGCGCTGGCCTTTGCCCTCTCTGCCATCACTGGCCTGCTGCTTTGGCTGGCTGGGTCAGGTGGGTTCCAAGGCGGGCGCAACGCTGGCTTTCGCACTGTGGTTCTGGGTGTCAGCCGCTGGACCTGGAGCGATCTCCACATCTGGGTCAGTCTGGTGTTGGTTGCAGGGGGTGTGGTCCATTTCCTGCTTCACTGGGACTGGGTCGTCTGCGTGACAAAGCGGCTGCTGCGTCCAACTCGCTCCAGGAAACGGGACGCCGGCTCGGTCGCATAGGAGGTGGGGGATGTTCAAGATAATGGGAATCGGAGTGGTACTGCTTTTGGCTGTGGCGTTGGTGGCAGGTAGTGCCTACATCCTGCTACGGCCTGCGGAGGAGCCGTTGGGGCGCGGTGAGTTGCACACCGAGGGAGGGCCTCCGGAGCATGGATATCATGGCGGCGAGATCGACCACGGCCCGACGGGAACTGTGGCGCACGAGGCTGGTGGGGGAGGAGAACATCCTCCCGAAACCTGGACGACAATTACCGGTGCTGTGATCGCGTTCGACCACGACCTGTTGGTCCAGACAGAAGAGGGCGCAGTGGTGGTCCACCTGGGGCCAGAGTGGCATTGGGAGGCTGTAGGGTTTTCCTTCGATCCGGGAGATCAGGTGGCAGTGACAGGTTTTTACGAGGACGATGGGTTCGAGACTGCCTCTATCGAGAACCTGACCACCGGACAGATCGCCACGCTGCGCGATGAAACCGGCCGCCCGCTGTGGGCGGGGAGGCAGGGGGGACGGCGGTAATCACGATGTTGCTTGTCTTTTTTCTCCCGTAGGGTATACTGGAGGGCAGAACGCTCTGGCTGAGCTGGAGGAGTGGGTGGAACGAGGGAACCGGACAGTTCTCGTTATAGATGATGAGCCGCAGATTGTCCGCCTGGTGCGGGCCTATCTGGAGGAGGCTGGCTTCCGTGTGGTGATTGCCTACAATGGCGAGGAGGGTCTCGCCGTTGCCCGCCACGAGAAGCCCGACCTGATCATCCTCGATGTGCTGATGCCCCGGATGGATGGGTTGGAGTTTACCCGCCGCATCCGAAGTGAGCGGGATGTCCCCATCATCATGCTCACCGCCCGAGTCGAAGAGACCGACCGGATCGTCGGGCTGGAGCTGGGGGCTGATGACTATGTCACCAAGCCCTTTAGCCCGCGGGAACTGGTCGCCCGTGTGCGCGCCGTCCTGCGCCGCGCTCATGCCTCACCGGAACGCCCGCTCGTTCTACGTGTTGGCTCACTCACTCTGGACCGGGCGGCGCACACGGTCACTCTGGCTGACCGGCCGCTGGAGCTGACTCCCACCGAGTTCTCTATCTTGGAGACGCTGATGACCACGCCGGGCCGTGTCTTTAGCCGAGCTGAATTGCTGCAAGCGGCGCAGGGGGTTGCCTTTGAGGCGTATGAGCGGACTGTGGACGTCCATATCAAGAACCTGCGGCGCAAGCTGGAGCCGGACCCCGCTCATCCCCGTTTCATTCTCACCGTCCGCGGCGTGGGCTACCGGCTCGGGTTGGAGGAGTGAGAGGGAGACGCAGGGACACGGTGCTTATGCGCAGTCTTTTTTGGAAGGGGATGCTGGCCTTTTTGGCCGTCATCATAGTGGCTGTGGGGACGGTGGCGCTCCTGGTCGGGCGGGCCACGGAGAGCGAGTTCCGTCGCTATGCTCTCGTCCACGGCGGGGTGTTGGACCGGCAGGTGGAGGCTCTGGCTGCCTATTACGCCGAACATGGCTCGTGGGCTGGGCTCCAGGACTTGGTGACCGCGATGCACGAAGGGCAGGGCTGGGGCTGGGGTGGAGGCAAGGGGGGAGTGGGGTTCCGTCTGACTGACCCAGAGGGCCGGGTCGTCGTGGACACGGCCCGGATGCCCGAGGGGACGGTTCCGAGTTCCGAGTTGGATAGCGGCCTGCCCATCACTGTGGACGGTGAGATCGTGGGCTATCTCCTCCCCTTTTCCGAGACGATGGACCGGGTTCCCCTCGATCTTCCCCAAGAGATGTTCCTGAGGCGGGTGCGGGCCTCCCTCTTGCTCGCCGGGCTGGCGGCCCTGATGGTCGCCCTTTTGATCGGGGGGTTGCTTTTCCGCTCCATCATCGCCCCTCTGCGCGGCCTCACCACCGCCAGCCAGGCCATTGCTGATGGCGACCTCTCCGTTCGCGCCCCGGTCCGGGGCCGGGACGAGGTGGCGCAACTTGCCGTTTCCTTCAACAGGATGGCTGAGAGTCTCGACCGGGCCGAGGAGGCGCGGCGTAATCAGACTGCCGACATCGCCCACGAACTGCGCACTCCCCTCACTGTCCTGCAAGGGACGTTGGAGGCGATGCTGGACGGGGTCTATCCTACCGACCGGGAGAACATCTGGGCGTCGTTGGCCCAGGTGCAGATGTTGAACCGCATGGTGGAGGACCTGCGCTTGCTGGCCCTCGCCGATGCCGGGCAACTGCAATTGCAGGCTTCTACCCTCGACCTGGAGCGCTTCCTGCGTGAAACGGTGGAGGGGTACCAGGCCCAGGCGCGGGAGCGGGGGGTGGCGCTGGCATTGGAGACATCGCCAACCCTTTCCCCAGTTCTGGCGGACCGGGAACGGCTGGCGCAGGTGGTGGGGAATCTCTTGAGCAACGGGCTGCGCTATGTTCCCAGAGGAGGGCACATCGCTGTGCGGGCGACGGGGGGGAGGGGAGAGGTGGCGGTCTCTGTCGCCGACGACGGCCCAGGGGTACCAGAGGAGGACCTGCCACATCTCTTTGAGCGGTTCTGGCGGGGGGACCCGGCCCGGCGACGGGCCAGTGGCGGCAGTGGGCTGGGGCTGGCTATCGTCCGTCGCATCGTCGAGGCACACGGGGGCCGCACCTGGGCCGAGCCTACCCCTGGAGGGGGACTCACGATCACTTTTACTCTCCCCACAGTGCCAGAGTGACTCTCTCCCAATCACGCTTGACTTTGTTGCCGAACTGGGTATAGTAATCCCATCATGGCAGCCAACAACGAAGCAGACAACGGAATCGAGCTGTACCATCCGACCATCAAGGAACTGCCGCTCCCGGAGCGTCCGCGGGAGCGGCTGGCGCGTCTTGGGCCATCCGCTCTCTCCACGGCGGAACTGCTGGCTATCGTGCTCCGTACCGGCGTGGGCGGGGAGAACGTCCTGGCGCTGGCGAGCCGTCTTCTGGCTCGCCACGGGGGGGTCGCTGGCTTGGCCCGCGCCAGCCTCTCGGAGCTGATGGCAGAGCGTGGGCTGGGATTGGCCAAGGCGGCCCAGCTCCAGGCGGCGCTTGAGCTGGGCCGCCGCTTGACGCTGGCTGCTCCCGGCGAGCGGTTCCAGATCCGCACCCCTGCCGACGTCGCCACGATGCTGATGGCCGAGATGAGCTACCTGGAGCAGGAGCATTTTTGGGTACTCTTCCTCGACACCCGTAATCGTGTCTTGGGCAGCGAGGAGGTCTACAAGGGTAGCCTTAACCAGTCCCAGGTGCGGGTGGGGGAGGTGTTCCGCGAGGCAGTGCGGCGCAACTGTGCCGCCGTCATCGTTGCCCATAATCACCCTTCTGGCGACCCTGCCCCCAGCCCGGAGGACGTGGCGGTGACCCGTGACCTGGTGGCGGCGGGCAAGTTGCTGGGGATCGAGGTACTGGACCACCTGGTCATCGGTCAGCAGCGCTGGGTCAGCCTGCGCGAACGGGGACTGGGGTTCGAGCCGGCATAGCGCCTCTGGTGATGACCTTCTCCTTGCCCTGTACCGCCGCCGGTGCTACAATTGCCCCACTCGT
>JAOZPF010000094.1 GCA_029932895.1 Anaerolineae bacterium
GCTGGCGGCCAAAGTCGTCGATCAGAAGCATGCCGCCGTTGGCCTTCATCTGGAACGGGGCTTCATAGTACTTGTTCGTCTCGTCATAGACCAGGTCGAGTGTTTCGAGCGTCAGTTCGCCGCCGGTGACGATCACCGGCCGCTTGATATAGACCCACCGTGGGTCCACGTCTTTTCCCCCAGGAGGGGAATCGGCCTGGATGTGGTTCACATAGTCAAAGACCTTGATGACCTGCCCATCGACCTCCACGGCGTAGGGGATGAACATCGCGTTCCCCAGCACCATCTTGCCGATGGATTCGGAGATGGCGGTCTTGCCGTTGCCCGGCGGGCCAAAGAGAAAGATGGACTTGCCCGAGTTGACGGCCGGGCCGAGCTGAGCGAATGTCTGTTCGTCGATCACCAGGTGTGCTAGCGCCTGGCGCATAGCCCGCTGGTGGATGATGATGCGTCCCAGCGGTTGCTGGTGTATGGCCTCGGTATAGGTCTGCAAGGGGACCGGGGCCGGGCCAGCGTACTGGCTGCGGCTCAGGGCCTCGCGCGCGATCAGCCGTCCCTTATCAGCAATGGCGTACTGATAGGCCGACTCGGCGAACCCGCCGGTGCCCTTCACCTCGATCAGCTTCTCTCGCTTGAGGAGTTCAAGCACCTGGTCGACCACTCCGCCGTAGGGAAGGTGGAGCCGCTCGGCCAATTGGTAGCCGGAGAGGTAACCCTCAAAGTACATCACCTTGATCGCCAAGTCGGTCAGGAAACCAAGGCTCAACCCTGTCTCTTTGACCGAGCGCGGCACAAGGGGAATGAACACCTTTTTGGCACCGTCGCTGCTTTGAGGTTGTACCATCTTTGCCTCCTTCTGTCCACCGAACTGGCGTCGGGCTACACAAGTGCTTCACCATTATACTACGGGCGGGAGGTGCGGCAAGTTACCCTCCGTTTCAGAAAAGAGACGGATTGGTTACGGCAGACTTTTGAAGCCACTGCCGGTGAGGATCACCACAGTGGTCGCTCCCAGCCGGTTCCGAAGCGGGGTCAGAGCAGCGACGGCCAGGGCGGAGGTCGGCTCCACCAGGATGCCCTGGTGGGCCAACCGCTGCTGGGCAGCCAGGATGTCCTCCTCGGCCACGGCCAATATCGCGCCACCGCTCTGGCGGACGGCGTCTAGCACTGCTGTGCCCCGCACCGGAGCGGCGATGCGCACACCCTCGGCCACGGTCTCTCCCTCCGGCACGGGCGCGGCGTCGGTGTCGCCATGCTCCCACGCTCTGGCCAGGGGCGCGCAGGCGGCGGCCTGCACGCCAAAGAGCTTGGGCAACCGCTCGATGCACCCAGCCGCTCGCAGTTCGGCCAACCCCTGGGCGAGTCCCAGCAGCAGCGTGCCGTGACCCGCGGGGAGGAGGATGCTGTCGATAGTGCGTCCCTCTTCCTCCAGGCGTTCATAGAGCTCAAAGGCGACGCTCTTCATCCCGTGGCGGATCAGCGGGTGGTAGACGTGGCTGGCGTAGACGGCCCCCTGGTCGACGGCCCGCAATACGGCCTGGGCAGCCGCGGCCCGCGGTCCAGGCACGGGCACGACCCGTGCGCCGTAGGCGCTGATCTGGGCCTGCTTGACAGGGGAGGCGTGGGCCGGGATGTAGATAGTGGCGTCGATCCCGGCGCGGGCGGCATAGGCGGCTAGGCTGGAGCCGGCGTTGCCGGAGGAATCTTCCACCACGTGCTTGACGCCCGCCGCAGCCAGCGCCGTGACCAGCACCGCCGTGCCACGGTCCTTGAAGGAGCCGGTGGGATTGAGGTGTTCACACTTGAGGAGCACGGGCAGGCCGTCCCAGTCGGCAGCCACCAGAGGGGTCATCCCCTCTCCCAGTGTCACCGGCGTGACATCCTGTGGCAGCGGTAGCCCGTGGCGATAACGCCACAGGGATAACTCGTCTGCTTCTACCTGCTGTGGGTCAAAGGCCGGCGCGGCGGCGATCTCTAGCACCCCCCCGCAGTCACAGCGGAAGCGGCGGGGATCGAGAGGGCAGGTCGTCTGGCAGCGTGTGCAGATCAAGTGCATATCAGGACTTGCTCAGAAGAGATGGGATGTATTATATCACAACCCCCGAGGGAACGGTCCGTGAGTTTGTGTTTTTCCCCGTTTGTTGGTACTATGAACAGGTCTGCGCTCGGGCAGCAAAGCGTCCTGCGGGGGCTCGAGATAAACTCTGCGGGCTGGAACCGGCCTCTGCAGGACGCTTTGCCCGGTGAGCCGGGTGGTTTAGCGCCCGGCTCGCCAGGCCGGTTACATCAACACCAGGGAGAAATGCCGCACCACGACTTGCCATCGGTGTACAAGTGAGCGGGGAGGTGGTGAGGGGCCTCGGATGAGGGGAAGGAAAGGGATGGACCAAGACAGCGGTGCCACCGGTCAACGCAAGGGGACTTACAGGCTGCTGTTTCGCAACCGTGGCTTTATGGCGCTCTGGGTCGGCCAGATGGTCTCGTTCGTCGGCGACTATTTCTACTGGCTTGCTATCCCCATCATGGTGAACCGGCTGACCGGCTCGACGCTGATGGTTGGTCTCTCGGTCATATCGACCGCACTGCCGATGCTAGTGCTGGGGCCAGTGGCGGGGGTCTTTGTGGATCGCTGGGACCGCAAGCGGACGATGGTCGTCTCCGACCTGTTGCGGGCACTGTTGGTGCTCTTGTGCCTCCTGGTGCGAAGGCCGGACCAGGTGTGGATCTATTACCTCGTCGGATTCCTGATGTCCTGTGTGGGCCGCTTCTTTTTCCCCTCGCAGAATGCGGTGCTGCCGCTCATCGTCACCGACAAGGACACGCTGCTGGCGGCCAACGGCATGATGCAGACGGTTCAGACGGTAGGGTTGCTGGCTGGGCCGGCGCTGGCGGGGTTTGCCATCGGGCTGTGGGGAGAACAGGTTGCCTTTCTGTTCGACTCGGCCTCCTTCTTTTTCTCGGCGGCGGCGATCTTGACGATAACGGTGCCCCACACGACGGCGGGACGGCAGGCGGGCGACGGGCGGTTGGGCACGGTATGGGCCGAGATGCGGGAGGGGGTCGCCTACTTGTTTGGCAACCAGACGATGGTGGGGGTGCTGGTCTGCCTGGGGGTGGTGCAGTTGGGCGTCGGGGCGATCAACGTGGTGTGGGTCCCCTTTCTGCAGCGCACCTTCGGCGTCGGCCCCGAGGGACTGGGCATCGTGGATTCGGCCCAGGGGGCGGGGATGGTTGTGGGGGGGCTAGCGTTGGGCCTGGTGACCGCGCGGGTGAGGAAGAGACCTCTGGCTGGCTGGGGGATCGCCGTCATCGGCCTGCTCCTCGCTGGAATGGGGCTGGCGCCCCGGTTCATCCTGGTGGTGCTGCTTGTCTTTGGCATCGGCTTGGTGTTGACGCCAGTTCAGTCGGCGCTGATGACGATGATGCAACTGGCCGTGCCGGACCTCAAGCGCGGCCGGGTAGGCAGCGCTTTGAACGCGCTGACGATGGGGGCTGGTTTGCTCTCGATGGCAGCGGCGGCGGGGTTCGGCGAGACCATCGGCCTGCGGATGGTCTATGTCATCGCCGGGCTGATCAATGTGGGAGCGGGCCTGCTTGGCCTCTGGGTGCTCAAGGAGCCAGACGCGCCGGTGGAGGCGCTCACTGTCGAGGAAACGCTGGCCGAGTAGGGCTTGCGACATTTGCTTACCGCGGCCGTTCTCCCCGCTTGCGGGGTGGATTGGGAGGCTATTGCGAACGTGACTGCCCACCCTCCCGCAGGGGTCCACCCCTGGTCGTGCCCCACCCACAGGTAGGGGCAACCCGCGCGGTCGCCCTGCCGGGGCAGGCGCAAGACCTGCCCCTACTGGGGCCCACCTCTGACCGTGCCTTACCCACAGGTAGGGGCAACCCGCGCGGTCGCCCTGCCGGGGCAGGCGCAAGACCCGCCCCTACCGCGCCCCGGCGCAGGATTGCCACAACGATTTGGGAATGTTCAAAGCCTTTATTCACACCGGCCAAGGCCTCTATTCCGCCTGGGTTGTTGTCCCCTGTGCCGGGAGCGCAATGGCCCTATCCGATGCGCGCTCGTGCATCCACCGCCGCCGCGCCGTGGTCTAAAAGGATGAGTGGGTTGATGTCGAACTCGGCCACCTGGGGGTTCTCGACCATCAGCCGCGAGAGGGCCAGTAGCGCCGCGATCAGCGCTTCTCGGTCGACCGGTGGGCGGCCGCGCATCCCCTCCAGCAACCGGCTTCCCCGTACTTCTGCGATCATCTCCTCGGCGTCGCGGCGGGTGAGGGGGGCGACACGAAAGGCGACGTCGCCTAGCGTTTCGACCTGGACGCCGCCCAACCCAAACATCACTACGGGGCCAAAGGTCGCGTCCCGCTTGCCACCCAGGATCACCTCCACGCCGTCAGGGGCCATCCGCTGCACCATCAGCGCCGCCGGGCCGTCCACCCGCGCCAGCATCCCGGTCGCTTCCCACTGCACCGCCCCCGCGTCGGTCAATCCCAGTGCTACGCCGCCTGCATCCGATTTGTGAACCACAGCGGCGGAGAGGAGCTTGAGGGCGACCGGGTAGCCCATCTGAGTGGCGGCGCGGGCCGCCTCATCGGGGGTGGCGGCCACTTGCCATGGGGCAACGGGGATGGAGTAGGCTTGGCAGGCGGCCAGTGCCCGGTCGGCGGTCAGCACCCCCTCCTTCGCCAGCAGCCAGGCCGCTTCCTGCGGTGGCTGACCGACGGGGTGGGGGAGATGCTCGCTGCGGCGCGCTCGCCAGAGGTGGTAATCCCGTGCGGCAGCCAACGCCCGCACCGCCTCTTCGATCTCGCCAAAGACCGGGATCCCGACTTCCTGCTGAATCATCCCCTCGTCCCCCTGGGCGTAGGTGCAGAGAGCGATGGGCCGGCTGGTCTCGCGGACGATCTCCTCCACCCGCCGGGCCAAGTGGTGAGCGGCCTCGGCCTCGGCGACGCTGTATGTATTGATGAGGAGGACAGCGCTCGGCGAGACGGCCTGCAAGCACTCTGCGACGATCTGGGCGTACACCTCAAAGTCAAAGATCACGCCCAGGTCGAGGGGGTTGGTCGGCGCGATGACGTCGGCGCGGAAGCGGGCTTGCATCCGCTGCCCTAGGTCGCTGGGGAGTGGAGGGAGGTGGAAACCGTGCCGCTCCGCGGCATCGGCTCCGATGACGGCGTGCCCCCCGGAGCGAGAGATGATGAGCAGGTCGTTGCCCCGCACCGGAGGGAGGGCCAGCCCCTGCGCTATGGCGACAGCGTCCCGAAAGCTCGCGGCGCGGATGATGCCTGCCTGCCGGAAGGCCGCACTCACCACCCGGTCGTCGTCGGCTAGAGCCGCTGTGTGAGAAAAAGCGATGCGCTGACTGGCTGCCCCTCGATTTGCCTTGTGGATGATGACCGGCTTGTCGCCAGAGTGAGCCAGCTCCATCAGCTCCCGCCCCGCGTCGATTGACTCCAGATAGAGGCAGACGATCCCTGTCCCTGGGTCCTGTAGCAGAAAGCGCAGATAGTCATTCTCTTTGAGGTCGGTCTTGTTGCCGATGCTGACCACCTTGTTGACCCCCACTCCGGCCGCCGAGAACCGGTCCAGGTAGGTGACGGAGACGCCGCCGCTCTGGGCCACCACCGACACGGGGCCGGGGCGGGTGGCCTGCGGCGCGATGCGCACAAAGGGCAGGCAGACCCCCGCTTCGAGGTTGATGACGCTGATGCAGTTGGGGCCGACAAAGCGCATGTCCCAGCGGCGGGCGATCTCTAGCAGCCGCTCCTCCAGGCGGTGGCCCTCTGCGGAGAACTCGCCAAAGCCTCCCGATTCGATCACCGCGCGCTGGATGCCCTTTTTCCCGCACGTTTCCAGCAGTTGCGGCACCACATTGGCCGGGGTGAGAATAACCGCCAGGTCCACCCCGTCGGGCACCTGGTCCAGCGAGGGGAGGATCGGCACTCCCTCCACCTCTCCGCTCTGGCGGCCCACGCCGTATATGTCGCCCCGGTAGCCAAAGCTGTGCAGGTTACCGATGATGTTGCGGGCCAGATTGTCGGGCCGTTCCGATACGCCGATGACGACGATGCTGCTGGGGGTAAAGATACGCTCCATTTTTGCCTCCGCTTGTGCCGGGGAGTGATTGTAGCAGGATGGGCAGAAAAGGCAACTTTTGCCTTGTTGCTCCTTCCCTTTGCCCGTCTTTTATGCTAAAATGCGAGTAGCCGTTCAGGTTGTCCATTTCCCGTTCTCCTTCCTCTTTGCGCGAAGGCTGACCGGGAAGATGGGTTGGACAGTTGCAAATGTGAGCGTGATGTGCTGATGGAGGTACAGCGTGCGCCGTCCCCAGATTCATCCCACAGCCTACATCGCCCCCACCGCCACCGTAGTGGGGGATGTGGCGGTGGCGCAGGAGGCCAGCGTCTGGTTTGGCTGCGTGCTGCGGGCGGAGGAGGCCCCCATCGTCATCGGGCCCCGCAGCAACGTGCAGGACCTGACAGTGATCCACACCGACCCCGGCCTGGGTTGCCGGTTGGGGGCAGGGGTGACGGTGGGGCATCGGGCCGTGCTGCACGGGGCCACGGTGGGTGATGGAGCGCTCATCGGCATCGGCGCTATCATCCTGAACGGAGCGGTGGTTGGGGAGGAGGCGATCGTTGGGGCGGGGGCGGTGGTCACCGAGGGAACCGTCATCCCGCCGCGCACGCTGGCCCTCGGTCTCCCCGCCAGGGTAGTGAGGGAGTTGCGGGAGGAGGACCTGGCGCGACTGCGGGCAGCGGCCGCCTGGTATGTGGAGCAGGCGCGCGTTTACCGGGCGAAGGAGGAGGAAAATGAGCGAACCGATTGACCTGCTCAAGGAGAGCGAGATATTTGCCGGCCTCCCAGAAGCCAAGATCGAGCAGGTGTTGGCTATCAGCGAGGTCGTGACCTTTGACCGGGGCGCGATGATCATCGCGGAAGGCGGGCAGCCGGATAAACTCTATGTCATTCAAGCGGGGATGGTGGAGGTGTTGGTCCCAGCCGGAGCTGTCCCCGATGTCCCCGGCGGCCTGACGGCGGTGGTGCAACTGGGCCGGGGGCAGGTCTTTGGCGAGATGGGGCTGGTGGACCAAGGGGCACGCTCGGCCACGATTCGCTGTGTTCAGGACGGCACGACCCTGTTGACGATCCCACGGGATGCCTTTTGGAGGTTGTGCGACGAGGATCATCATATCGGCTACGTGGTGATGCGCAACATTGCCAGGGACCTCTCCTTCAAGTTGCGGCACCGAAATTTGCCGAGGTGACAAGAGGAGGTGCCCGGTGATCTACAAGGTGAGTTACGTGGTCGTCGGGGGGGAGTATCCGGGGGCCATCGTCAATCGTGAAACCCCGCCCCAAGCTGGCGAGGTCGTGGAGCTGGGCGGGCAGCAGTTCGAGGTCGTCGAGGTGACCGACCTGGTGCCGCCGCAGGGGGACTTTGCCTATCTCCACGTCGTGTTGCGCCCGGCCAAGAAATAGGCGCTGCTTGCGGTTGTCATTTCCTCGCTTTTCGGCTATAATGTGCGTGATGCTGGTAAGGATACTGTTGGCCTATACCTATTTTGGCGGATTGTAGCGCGCGGCGCGGCTGACGCGCCGCGGAGCGCTGCAATCCGTCTCCCAGGGCCCACGTCGGTGGGCTCGTTTGTTTCTCGGAATCCCCCACTTGGCGAGGAGAACCAGATGAGCGAGATATCTATTGACGAACAGGTTGCCATTCTGATGCATGGCGCCGAGTATGGCGACGAGCAGATCAAAGAGCATATGCGCGAGGAGCTCCGTCAACGGCTGGCCGAGGGCCGGCCGCTGCGGGTGTACTGTGGCTATGACCCCACCGCGCCCGACATTCACCTGGGTCATACGGTGACGATGCGCAAGCTGCGCCAGTTTCAGGACCTGGGCCACCAGGCGATTTTTGTCATCGGTACCTTTACCGCCCTCATCGGCGATCCATCCGACCGGGACAAGGCCCGCCCGCGCCCGTCGCTGGAGCAGGTGGAGGAGAATGCCCGCACCTATACTCAACAGGCGTTCAAGGTCCTCGACCCGCAGCGGACGGAGGTGCGGTACAATGGAGAGTGGCTGTCCAAGCTGACGTTCCAAGAGATCATCGAACTGGCCGCCAATTTTACCGTGCAACAGTTTTTGGTGCGGGATAACTTTGCCCGGCGGTACGAACGGGGCGATCCGATCTGGCTGCACGAGTTCCTATACGCGTTGATGCAGGGGTACGACGCCTACGCGCTAGAGACCGACGTGCAGATCGGTGCGACGGAGCAGCTTTTCAACCTTCTTGCCGGGCGCAAGATTCAGGAATCGTACGGCCAAAGGCCACAGATTTGCATCACCTTTCCCATCCTGGTCGGCACCGACGGCAAGATGAGAATGTCCAAGAGTATGGGGAACTATATCGGCATTGACGAGCCGCCGGAGGTGATGTACGGCAAGGTGATGTCCCTCCCCGACGAGGTGATGCCCAACTACTTTGACCTGGTGACGCGCTGGAGCCTGGACGAGATCGCCCGGTTCAAGGCCGGCCTGAGCGACGGCTCGCTGCACCCGCGCGATGTCAAGATGAAGCTGGCCTGGGAGATCGTGGACGAGTTCCACGGGCACGGGGCGGCGGACGCGGCCCAGGAGCACTTTCGCGCGGTTTTCCAGCGGCGGGAGCTTCCTCCTGATATGCCGGTACGCGAGCTGAGCGAGCCGATCAACGTCGTCGACCTGATCTTTGCGGCAGGAATGGCCCGCTCCAAGAGCGAGGCGCGGCGGCTGGTACAGCAGGGGGCGGTCAAGCTCGACGGCGAGCCGGTGACGAGCATTGACACAGTGGTGGAGCCGCGCGAGGCGGTGTTGCGGGTGGGCAAACGCCGCTTTCTGCGGTTGACAGTTGCCGAGTAGCATAGCGGATGTCTCCCTCCCGCGTCGTCGCCAGCGGGCTGGAGGTGCATTACCGGCTGGAAGGAGACGGCCCGGTGGTGCTCCTCCTGCATGCGCTTGGCTCTTGCGCCGACGATTGGGCGTTCCAGTTCCCTGCCCTCTCTGCCCGTTATACCGCTCTGGCCCCTGACCTGCGTGGTCATGGCCGGACTGGCCGACTGAGCAGCCCCGCCACCGTTCGCGCAATGGTGGAGGACGTGGTGGGTTTGCTGGACGCACTGGGGCTGGCAGAAGTTCACGCCGTCGGGCTCTCGCTGGGCGGGCTGGTGGCCCAGACCCTGGCGGTCGAGCATCCGGCGCGGGTCCGCTCGCTGGTGTTGGTCAATTCCTTTGCCCGGCTGCGCCCGCGAGGTGCGGGAGAGTGGTGGCTGCTGCTTCGTCGGGGGGTGGCGCTGCTCTGTGGTGGGGTCGAGGCCCAAGCGGAGGTGGTGGCGCGGGCGCTGTTCCCCCACCCGGAGCAGGAACAACTGCGGCGAATGGCCGTCCAGCGGCTGCGGGGGAACGACGAGGTCGCCTATCGGGCGGTGATGAGGGCCGTGCTCCGCTATGACGGCCGGCGTGACCTGGCCCGCATCCGCGCGCCGGCCTTGGTGGTGGTCGGAGCCGATGACACGACGGTGAGCCGGGCGGCGAAGGAGGAATTGGCTGCCGCCATCCCCGGAGCGCGGGTGGCGGTCGTGCCCGATTCGGGCCACGCCACTCCGCTGGATCAGCCCGAACGGTTCAACCGGCTCCTGCTTTCCTTCCTGGACATGGTGCGGTAGATTGGAAGTTGGAGTCTGGCGAATTTTCAGAAGGCCCATATCTTGGGGTGGGCGACAATAAAA
>JAOZPF010000363.1 GCA_029932895.1 Anaerolineae bacterium
CAGGAGCAGTGTTCGCGGATGTTGGCCATCTCGAACAGGTAAGGGTTGAGGCCAGCCTCGCTGACGCAGTTGCGGAAAGTTGGTTCGTGAAGTCGTGGGGAGCAGGAGGCGACGACGACACGGTTGAGTTTGTGCTCGACGATAGCCTGCTTGATCGCCTGCTGTCCCGGATCAGAGCAGGTGTAGCGATTGCGGATCGCCACCGTCACATCGGGCAAGCCCTCCGCGTATTCACGGACCGCCTCGGTATCAAGGCTGCCAGCTATATTCAGCCCGCAGTCGCAGACAAAAACGCCGATGCGCAGGTCGTTGTCAGGCAATTTGCTACCTCCTCTCCAGATTCGACTATTCAGGTCTTGCGTCCAATACCTGGTAAACCCAAGCCGCCCAAGCCCCCCACAAGACCAACGCATGCCCTGATAGCATAACAGCTAAACCGACCCCCCATACCAAGCGATCGAGCGTTCGCAAACTTTGGACCGCATCTGCCATTGCTGCGCTCGTTACAATGAGTGTGGCCAATACTATCACTAGCGACAAAATAACTACCGCCTTGGCTATGAAATCATCATTCTGCTTGCGCAGCAATAAACCTGCCAAAGCAAGTATTGCGTAGCCAATATATATCAGCACAATCCCCGGCAAACCCTCATATACCATTAACTGCAAGCCACCATACCACCACTCCGCCTGGGATCCAAACTTGAACCAGGGCAGCGAAAATCCAACAGCCGAGACGATTACTCCCACCAGATAGTAGCCCCACGCTTTGGCAATTTTGCTTGAGAAATACCCGTTCTCGTTGCCCTGTATCTCACTGTAGTGTTTCATCTTGTTTATCCCTCGACTCAATGCTGGGGCTTGCACGCCAGGCGACCGGGATAGCTAGAGATGATGGTCGCTGTCACACCAGATATGCTTCCAGTTCTCCGACTTGCTCCAATATGACGTCAGGTCTCTCTGGCGCGAACAACTCTGCCGGGCTATAGCCGGTGAGCACGGCTACCGTCCTGGCCCCCACGGCGTGGCCAGCGCGCACATCCAGCGGGTGGTCGCCCACCATCAGCGCCCGCTCCGGCTCAACGCCCAGCAGCCGCAGCGCGACCAGCAGGTGGGCTGGGTGCGGCTTGACCGCAGCAACATCGTCTCGCGTCACCAGCGCGTCATACTCCAACGGATTCCGCTGCAGCACACGCCCCACCGCAGCGCGGCAGTTACGGGTGACGATCCCCACCCTAATGAGGCGCGCCCTCAGGTGGTGCAACAGCTCCGCCGCGCCAGGGTGTACCATTGCCGTCTCCGCCGCCCCCATCTCGACAGCCAGGACGGCGCTCTCCGCATCACGTCGGAAAGCATCCGCCGCTGACTGCCCGTCCCGCGCCGACAGCTCCTGGACGCATTCCTGGACCAACTCGAGCGTGTAGCGGCTCTCCTTACCCTGCGTGGAGAGGCCGTAGCGAGGCAGAATCGCCTCCACGTCCGCCCGCATCCGGGCAAAGTCGATGTTCAGGTGCACCAGCGTGCCATCGAAATCGAACAGCACGGCCTCCACATCCCCAAAACCACCCGCAATTCCCATCACCCGCTGTCACTCGTTTGCAGACCAGCCGACTTGATTCGCTCTATCAGCTTGCGCGGCTTGACCCGGTTCAACTTGATCCCCATCTCCTCCAGCGAAAAGCCCATCGCCAGGCCGAGGACCTGGGTATAGTAAAGCACTGGCAGCTTGTACTCGGTCTCGTATGTGCTCTCCACACGGCGCTGGTTGGCCTCGTACATGATGGAGCAAAACGGGCAGATAAGCACCATCGCATCCGCCTTGGCAACGGTGACGTGATCCAGCTTCTGCTTGGTCATCAAAAGCGCTGTCTCGGCATCAAAGCCAAGCACGCCACCGCCACAGCACTGGGTTTCGTCCTCGTACCGCACCACCCGCGCCCCGGTAGCCTCGATCAATCGGCTCAGGCTCTGGGGGTTCTCCGGGTCATCGAACCCATCGAACAGGTGGGAGGGCTTGAGGTAGTGGCAGCCATAATGGGGCGCAAAGCCAAAGTCGTCCAGGCTGACCGTTACCTCCTGCCGCAGCCGCTCGACGCCTATCTCCTCATAGAGCACGCGAGCGATGTGGCGCACCCGCACGGTACCTTTGTAACTGTGACCCAGGTCGGCCAGTTGCTCATTGGCCCAGGCACGGAGCTCGGCGTCCTCCTTGAGACGGTGATTAGCATCGGTGAGCGTGCCGGTGCAGGCGCTACACAGGGTCAGTATATCCAGACCCCGCTCCTCGGCCAGGGCCAGGTTGCGGGCGGACATCAGCAGGCCGGCCTTCCAATCCAGCGGTTTAGCCGGGAACCCGCAACAGGAGAAATCATCCACGTCCACCAACTCGATTCCCAGCCGTTCCGCCACCTTGCGGGCGGACATTTCATAATTCAGCGCCCGCACCGGCACGGTACAACCGAGATAGAGAGCGTACCTGCTCATCAGGGTATCTCCTTGGGACACGTGTCCGGGCC
>JAOZPF010000364.1 GCA_029932895.1 Anaerolineae bacterium
TAGTTCCAGGATTATACCATCCGAAGCGAACACCCGCAAGAGAAGTGGGGAGACGTTCGACGATGGTAACTGCTCACCCTCCAGCAGTAGGGAAATCCGCGCGTCCGCCCTGACGTGGGAAAGAGCAATAGGTTGCGCCCTCTCTCACTCGGGTGTCCCGAATCCGGCGACCTGCGCCGAGCCCGGTGGCTTGGCCTATGGGGCGATTCTGCCCGGTGAGAGAGGAGGCAGCCCTCACTTGCGCCGAAATGCGGGAGCGACTATACTGAATGCCCTTCCCACCGCAAAAGGAGGACCACTTGGACGACAAAACAGAAAACCGGTCCGGCCCAGCCGTGTTGGCGCTGATCCCGGCCTGGAACGAGGCGGCACGCATCGGTGACGTGGTCCGGGAGACACTGCGCTACCTGCCCGTGCTGGTCGTGGACGACGGCTCTACCGACGGAACCGCCGAGGCGGCCCGAGCCGCCGGGGCAACCGTCGTGCGCCATCTGGAAAACCTCCACAAGGGCGCGGCTCTCAAGACGGGCTTTGCCTGGGCGCTGGAGCACGGCTACGATGCCGTCCTCACCCTCGATGCCGATGGACAGCACTCCCCAGCCGACATCCCCAAGTTTCTGGCCGCGTTCGAGGCCGGGGCGGGGGAATTGATCATCGGCAAGCGGGACTTTGGCAAGATGCCGTGGCCGCGCTTCTGGTCGAATCCCCTGGGCAACCGCCTCGTCTGCCTGGCCCTAGGCAGGAACATCCCCGACAACCAAAGCGGCTACCGGCTGCTCACGCGCCATTTTATCGAACGGTTGCGACTGACCACCACAGGGTTCGAGATGGAGGTGGAGATGATCGCCGAGGCTGTGCGGCTGAACGTCCCCATCGGCGCGGTCCCCATCCGCACGATCTATGGGATCGACAAGCGAAGCGGCTTTCACCCGCTCAAGGACACGTTGCGGTTCCTGGGAATGGTGTGGCGAATCTGGCGCAAACGGAAGGGACAGTGAGGAGAAGGTGGGCGGGATTTAGGATTTACGGCAGATAGGCACGGGGGTTTTGCTGGACGCGGTTGTAGCGAATCTCAAAGTGAAGGTGTGGCCCTGTCGAGTGGCCCGTGCTCCCCACCGCGCCGATGACCTGACCGCGCTCCACCGCTTGCCCAGCGGTGACGTAAAAGTCGCTCAGGTGAGCATAGTAGGTGGCAAAGCCGTTGGCGTGATCGATGACGACCAGGTAGCCGTACCCAACGTCGGTCCAGCCGGCGAAGCTGACAAATCCCCCATCGGCGGCGTGGACCGCCGTGCCAACCGGCGCTGCGATGTCAATGGCCCGGTGGCCGTACCAGTACTCCTGGGTGATGTAACCTAGCACGGGCCATTGGAACAACCCTGTCCCCCGCACCCCCTCCGGGATGGCCCCGGTGTAGCTGGTGACCACCCGGGGGATATATGGCTTTTCACCACCCGGCACAACCAGGTGCATCCCCGGTTCGATGATGGGGTCCTGCGGATCGAGGTGGTTATACTCGCAGGAGACGATCGCCTCCACATCCACGTCGTATTTCTCGGCGATGGACTCCAGGGTGTCCCCCTCGGTAACGGTGTGATAGACGCCATTGACAGGGAGGATGACAACCGCCTGACCGATACGCAGCAGGTCGGGCGCGTCCTCCACCACGGGGTTGGACCATGTGATGGTGGTGGGCTCCAATCCGAACTGGGCGGCGATGGACTGCACTGTGTCACCCATCTGGACGGTGTAGGTAATGACGCTCAGTCGAGGACGCTGGGGAATGATAGTGTGCGGGTCGGCCTGGCGGGTCACGGGCCGCCAAGCGTCAGGCTCTGGCGGGTTCCCGTTATTCGCCAACACCTCTGCTAGCGCGTCCTCCATGGCCTCGGGGGTGGAGGGCTGGGCAAAGATCTCGGGCGCTGCCGCGGGCAGGGAATGGATCGCCAATGTTGGCCAGCGGACGCTGCTCAGGAACAGAACGACGCCGGCAGCGGCGATCAACGCTACATGGGCCGAGGTGCGAGTGAGGAACGGTCGCAAGCCCCGCCAGTCGCCCGCCATCCGCCAGACCGTGACGGCCATCCAGGCAAACGCTCGCGCCAGCGCGGTCTCTAACCACCTGCGCCAACCGTTCCTATCTTCTTTTTGCCCCCGCGCTGCCTCCGCCGAGGAGACAAGCGGGGCATCTTTTGATCTATTCAATATCGGCTCCGTCCGAACGTCCCGCAGGCGTCGCCTCCAGGGAAGAGATTATACACCGATCCACCAAAACGGCAAATGACCGCCAGGCCACGGGTGCACTTCACTTTGAGGACGAATTGGGAGAACAGTCCGTAGGTCGCGCTTGCTGTAAGCACTCATAGGGTTATACCTGCAAACGCTCATTGAAAAGTTACCCTGGAGTAGCATAGGGGTTCGTGCCCGTGGACTGACGGCCACAAGGGCCTATGCTACGGGCACGAACCGGCTAAACATACCACACCTGACCAAAATCGTCTTTACAATCCGGAC
>JAOZPF010000365.1 GCA_029932895.1 Anaerolineae bacterium
TAATGAGCGTTTGCAGGTATAACCCTACGAGTGCTTACAGCAAGCGCGACGTCACTATGGAATATAGGCTTTAGCCGGGTTGAGGAATCCAGGCTCCAATGGGAAGCCAAGTACCCCGGCTGGACAGACCCACCGGATAGCACCCGCCGCTTGCGGTCGCCCGGACTGGGCTCACCGGGTTGCTCTTGGCAACTGACCTCGCTGTGGTATAATCCCCGCTGTTGTTGACCTAACGTTCTGTGTAGGAGGCGAAGCGTTGAAACTGCACGAGTATCTATCCAAGCGCGTGTTCGCGCAGTACGGCGTTCCCATCCCCGATGGGGACGTGGCGACGACCCCCGAGGAAGCACGTGCCATTGCCGAACGGCTGGGCGGCGCGGTGGTCGTCAAATCTCAGGTGTTGGTCGGTGGACGCGGCAAGGCGGGCGGCATCAAGCTGGCCCAGAACAGCGCCGAGGCGGAGCAACTGGCGGCCCAGATTCTCGCCATGGAGATCAAGGGGTTGCCGGTGCGCAAGGTGTTGATCGACCAGGCGGCCGACATCCGCCAGGAGATCTACCTGGGCATCGTGGTCGACCGGGTGGCCTCCAGGCCGGTGATGATGGCTTCCTCCGAGGGAGGTGTCGAGATCGAGGAGGTGGCCCGTCTCAACCCGCAGGCGATCAAAAAGGTGCACATCGATCCCTTTGTCGGCCTGCGGGGTTACCAGACCCGCTGGCTGGCCAAAGGAATCGGGTTGGACCCGGCGCTGCAGCGCGAGTTCGACCGCGTCGCCCGCGGGCTGTACCAGGCGTTTATGGGCTCGGATGCCTCGCTGGCCGAGATCAACCCGCTGGTGGTGACTGGCGAGGGCAAGCTGCTGGCGGTTGACGGCAAGATGGTCCTGGACGACAATGGCCTCTTCCGTCACCCCGACTTGGCCGAGAAGCGGGATGTGGACGAGGAGACCGAGACGGAGCGGGAGGCGCGGGAGGCCGGCCTTTCCTACGTCCAGCTCGATGGCGAGATTGGCTGTATGGTCAACGGCGCTGGCCTGGCGATGGCGACGATGGATATCACCAAGCACTTTGGCGGCGCTCCGGCCAATTTTCTCGACATCGGCGGCGGGGCAAAGGCGGAGCGAGTGGCGACGGCGCTGCGCCTGATCCTGGCCGACCCCAATGTCAAGGCGGTTCTCTTTAACATCTTTGGCGGTATCACTCGTTGTGACGAGGTGGCGAAGGGTATCATCGCTGCGCTGGAGCAGATCAAACCCAACGTCCCAATGGTCGTCCGGCTGGTGGGGACGAACGAGGAGGAGGGGCGCCAAGTTCTGGCTGACTCGGCGTACCGGATGATCGCCGCTACGAGTCTGGCAGAGGCCGCGCAGAAGGCGGTGGCGGCGGCCCGCGGCGAGTTGGAGGCATAGACGATGGCAATTCTGGTTGACAAAAACACTCGCCTGGTGGTGCAGGGCATCACCGGACGCGAGGGCGAGTTCCATTCCATTCAGATGCTAGAGTATGGCACGCAGGTTGTGGCAGGGGTGACCCCCGGCAAGGGTGGGCAGTTCGCCTGCAATGGCCGGGTGCCGGTCTTTGACACGATGAGGGAGGCGGTGGAGGCGACGGAGGCCAATACCTCTGTGATCTATGTCCCCGCCCGCTTTGCCGCCGACGCTATGCTGGAGGCGGCCGACGCCGGGGTGGAACTGGTGGTCTGCATCACCGAGGGCGTTCCGGTGGTGGATATGATGCGGGTCAAGAGCTATCTGGACCAGAAGGGGACGCGGTTGGTCGGCCCCAACTGTCCGGGCCTTCTGACCCCTGGTGGGGCCAAGGTGGGCATCATGCCCGGCCGCATTGCCACACCGGGGCCGGTGGGTGTCGTCTCTCGCTCCGGCACGCTGACCTATGAGGTGGTCTATGCGCTGACGATGCATTCCATCGGCCAGACGACCTGCGTGGGCATTGGGGGCGACCCCATCATCGGCACCCGTTTCCTGGACGTGTTACAGCTCTTCGAGGCGGACCCGCTGACAGAGTATGTGGTGCTGATCGGCGAGATTGGCGGCAACGACGAAGAGATCGCGGCCCGTTTCATCGCCGAGCGGATGAGCAAGCCAGTGGTGGCCTTTATCGCCGGGCAGACAGCGCCGCCGGGCAAGCGGATGGGGCACGCCGGGGCGATTATCGAGGGCGGCTCCGGCACGGCGGCAGGCAAGATCGCCGCCTTGGAGGCGGTGGGGGTCAGGGTGGCTCAACACCCGGAACAGATCGCCGAGATGGTGGCGGCTGGCTAGCAGAACCAGGCACCCGGCTCATTTGATCGCGCCAACGGGACAAAACCACAAGACTTGGGCAGCTCCAAGTTGTTGCCCAAGTCTTGTTCTGCGTTATGGCGAGATGCACCCTAGCAGGGAGATGGCAGTGGTCGATTCGATGAGGGTCGTGCCGCCGCTACCGAGATCGATCAGGTATAGCTCCTTGGAACCGTCCCGCGCTGAATTGGTGTATGCTGCCATGTTGGGGC
>JAOZPF010000366.1 GCA_029932895.1 Anaerolineae bacterium
GGCTGCCTGGATATAGGGCCGTGTGGGTGATGACCACGGTGCTGGTGAAAGTGCCAGGGAAGGTGTAAGTGGTGTTGTCTGCCGGTGAGGAGAGGCTGCCACCAGTGATGGGAATAGATGCCGACGCCGGCGGGGGCACGAACCGGAGAATGACCAGCCCTCCACCCCTATCGGCGACGTAGGCGCAGTTCCCCTCCACCGCCACGCCCCAGGCATACCCCGGTGTGTTGTAAAAGCCGGCCTCGCTGGGGTGCGCCGGGTCGGAGACGTCAATGATGCGCAGGCCACTGTCCCCATCGGCCACGTA
The DNA here is from genome assembly GCA_029932895.1 of Anaerolineae bacterium. Taxonomy (GTDB): domain Bacteria; phylum Chloroflexota; class Anaerolineae; order B4-G1; family DUEL01; genus JAOZPF01. The sequence continues at coordinate 308 of JAOZPF010000366.1, forward strand.
AGCGTAGTTCCCGGCCACCGCCACGTCGTAGGCACACCCCGGCGTATCGTAGAAGCTGACTCCGGTGGGGTACCATGGGTTAGAGACGTCGGCGATGCCCAGACCGCTTTCATCATTGGCGACATAGGCATAGTCCCCAGCAACCGCCACGCCCCGAGTAACCGCTGCAAGAAGGCCCCAGTAACCCACTTCGGTCGGAGCCGTCGGGTTGGCCACGTTGTAAATGGACATACCATAAGCACCAGTGATGTAGGCGTAGTTGCCGGCCACCGCCACGCCCTCGCTATATCCCATGATGAAGGCTATCTCGGTTGGGGCCGCCGGGTTGGAGACATCAATGACACGCAGCCGGCCACCCCCGCCAGCAGCAGCATAGACATAGTTCCCTGAAACTGCCACCTCTTCACACCACCACCCTGCTTCGTAGAAACCAACCTCAGTGGGGTGCGTTGGGTCAGAGACGTTGATGATGCGCAGGCCGCCATACCCATCGGCGAGGTAGGCATAGTTTCCCATTACCGCCACGCCCTGCACAGCCCCAGGCAAGACATCGGTCTGCCCGACGACGACGGGATAGGCAGGGTCGGAGATGTCCAGGATGACCAGCCGGGGCCACACACCAACGTAGGCGTAGTTACCCTGTAGGGCCACACCGTATACGATGCCACCGATTTGACCCACCAGTTCCACGTTCTGGGCCTGCTGCTGGGCGGCCACCCCCTTTCCACTCTTGTAGGACAGGGTAGGAGGCGGTCCCTGCCCTCGGGCCATGTCCGGCCTGACAAGGAGCATGGGTAACATTATCAGCGCCAGACTGGTCAGGAAGATAAATGGCTTTTTCATCGCGATTCCCTCCTTAGGTTACAAGTTGATTGCGTGTAGGGAAAGTACCCCCACCGTGGTACTGTAGTTGAGAGGCCTTTCCGTTCACTGTTCATCATTCTGACTTCACTCGGGTTTCGTTCCACGACCTCACCTTCCTCAACTGTGCCAACTCTCCCGCAGGTCCGGAGACTGCGGGAAGGTCAGGGGTTAGTAATTGCGCAGCACCAGCGGCAAATACACCGTATGCACCCGCTCAGCGACCAGTAGTTGTACCGGGATTGCCCTGGAGAACACATCCCACCACCACCCAGTCGTTGTCACAGTAATTGTGCCTGTGTATACGCCGGGCGACAGGCCCGTCGCATCCGCCGAGACGGTCACCACCGTGTAAGTGATGCCCGATGAGGGCGTCATAGTGATCCAGGGGACACTGGCCTCGGCCACCCAGCCAGGATCCTCAACGCATCTGTTATCATTCACTTCCAGAGAGAGCTGCCGCACGCCAACATTATCAGGTTGCAAGAGAAAAGTCAGCTCGCCCGGCTCCACCTGCGGAGGCTTGCGATCCCAGGAAGGAACGCTGGCAGAATAAATGAGGAGTCCAGTATCAACCCCGTACGAAGTGGCCAATGTATAGAGCGTATCTCCGTCTGTACAGTGGATGCGGGTTACGGTAGTGCCCGACTTCCCGCACCAATCCCACCACCTACTTGCGACCAAGCGATTAGGAAGAGCGAAATTCTCCTGTCCTTGAGGCTCCGAGGGCACCCATCCCACGTCAGGATAGTAGACCTCGATCCAAGCGTGTCCGCCGCCATGCGATACCCATAGCGCACACCCTGACTGGTCCTTGGCCGGTATGCCCACAGCGCGCAGCAGAGCCACCGCCAGATTGGAAAACCCGGCACAAACCCCGCTCCGGTTTTGATACACCGAGACGGCATCGGTAGGTAACGAGAAAGTCCAATCGTAAGTTATATTGGCGCGCACCCAATCCAGGATTGCAACGACGGCCTGGGCCTCGGTATGGGCATTCTCGACCAGTACCTGGGCCTGTTCTATGATGATAGGGTTGTCCGATTGTTGCGATGAGGTTGGCTGGAGGTAAGGTTGCACATCGGCGGGTAACTGGGCTGTATCGAGTGGAAATCCGGCGTTGGTATTCAGCACACCCTGGCTGGTCACTTTCACCGTGACGCTGGTATCCGAGGAAGACAAAATCTCCTGGTCAAAAGTCGCAGCGTGATACTCTTTAATGTCATCTAGCCCCCCGCTCGAACTGGTGATACCCCAGATATAGCTGTAAGTGCCCGTTACAACATCCGCGCACATCTTCCCATACGAGCAAAGATGGACTGGCGGCGTTGGCACCGGTGGT
>JAOZPF010000367.1 GCA_029932895.1 Anaerolineae bacterium
GCTCGTAGCGCGACGTCACTATGGAATATAGGCTTTAGCCGGTTCGTGCCCGTAGCATAACCCCTTGTGGCCGTTAGCCGTCCACGGGCACGAACCCCTATGCTACGATTGGGGACCGCGACCTACGGACTGTTCTCCCGATTTGCCCCCAAAGTGAAGTGCACCCGAGGCAAGTGTTTGGAACGGGATGGAGGGGATTTGCGGATAGTGTGCGCTCGGCCGCCCCAAGCTTTGCGATAATCCGTGGCTAGAAAGCAAGTCCGTCCCCAAGCCAGAACACACACCGGTGGGTTTCTCTAATACACTTCTAATCTCCCTCTAACACCATTCTCATAGCCAGTGTGGTATGATTAGCTCACGCCGGGTACGGCGCGCGGGGCGTTGGCCCTGCCTGAATCGATCTGGAAGAAATGCAAGGAGGTTTATGTTATGGGCAAAATCGTAGGAATCGACCTCGGCACGACCAACTCGGTGGTAGCCGTGTTGGAAGGCGGCGAGGCGGTGGTGATTCCCACTGCCGAGGGCGGGCGGCTGTGTCCCTCTGTCGTCGCATTCACCAAGACTGGCGAGCGGCTGGTGGGACAGACCGCGCGGCGGCAGGCCATCGTCAACCCGGAGAATACGGTTTTCTCCATCAAGCGCTTGATGGGCCGTCGCTACGATGACCCGGAGGTGGAAAAGGCGCGGCAGATTCTGCCCTACAAGATCGTCGCCGGAGCGGCAGGGGACGCCCGTGTCCATATTCCCCAGACCGGGAAGGAGTATACACCGCAGGAGATCTCGTCCTTTATCCTGCGCAAGCTCAAGCAGGATGCCGAGGCTTATCTGGGGGAGCCGGTGACCCAAGCGGTCATCACCGTCCCGGCCTACTTTAACGATAGCCAGCGCCAGGCGACCAAGGACGCGGGCAAGATCGCCGGGCTGGAGGTCATGCGCATCATCAATGAGCCTACAGCCGCCAGTCTAGCCTACGGGCTGGACAAAAAGAGCACCGAGACGATCCTGGTCTTTGACCTGGGCGGCGGTACATTCGATGTCTCTATCCTGGAGGTCGGCGACGGGGTGGTCGAGGTCAAGTCGACCAGTGGTGATACCTTCCTCGGTGGCGACGACTGGGATCAGCGCATCACCGACTATATCGCCGACGAGTTCAAGAAGGACCAGGGCATCGACCTGCGCGACGACCGGCAGGCGCTGCAGCGGCTCAAGGAGGCGGCGGAAAAGGCCAAGATCGAGCTCTCTTCGATGCTCGAGACCGAGATCAACCTACCCTTTATCACCGCCGATGCTTCTGGCCCCAAGCACCTGCAGATGAAGCTCACACGGGCCAAGCTGGAGCAGCTCACCGAGGACCTGGTCCAGCGCTGCCGGACGCCCTTTGAGCAGGCGTTGAAGGATGCCAAGTTGTCCGCTAGCGATCTAAACGAGGTGGTTCTGGTGGGCGGCGCGACTCGTATGCCGATGATCCAGGACCTCGTACGCAGCCTGACCGGCAAGGAGCCGCACAAGGGGGTCAATCCCGACGAGGTCGTGGCCGTGGGCGCGGCTATCCAGGCCGGGGTGCTATCTGGCGAGGTGCGGGACGTGGTTCTCTTGGACGTGACGCCGCTGACGTTGGGCGTGGAGACGCTGGGCGGGGTGATGACACCGCTCATCGAGCGCAACACCACCATCCCGGTGCGCAAGAGCGAGACTTTTACCACTGCCGCCGATGGACAGACCGTGGTCACCGTCCACGTGCTGCAGGGGGAGCGACCGATGGCTGCGGACAATATCAGCCTGGGACAGTTCAACCTGGAGGGCATCCCGCCCGCGCCGCGGGGTGTGCCCCAGGTCGAGGTCACTTTCGACATCGACGCCAACGGCATCCTCAACGTCTCCGCCAAGGACAAGGCCACTGGCAAGGAGCAGCACATCACCATCACCGCCACGACCAACCTGAACAAGGACGAAGTGGAGCGGCTGATCAACCAGGCGAAGCAGCACGAGGCGGAGGACCGGCGGCGCAAAGAGCTGATCGAGGCCCGCAACCAGGCCGACTCGCTGGTCTATCAGACGGAAAAGTTCCTGCGCGACCTGGGGGACAAGGTCTCTGCTACTGACCGCTCCCAGATCGAGCAGACCATCACCGATCTGAAACAGGCGCTGCAGGGAGAGGACGTGGCCCGTATTCGGCAGTTGACCGAGCAGTTGCAGCACGCCAGTATGGCGCTGGGCCAACAGATGTACGCCCAGCAGCAGGCGGCCGGTGGCCCGCCCCCTGGTGCGCCCTCCGCTCCCGAGACAGGGCCGGCCCCCGGTGACGAGGATGTCATCGAAGGCGAGTTTCAAGAGACGTAGGCGTACCGTTGGGGCTGGGTTGGAGCAAGGACTGTGAACGATAGACGAGTACGGGTCCCTATCCGGGTCACGCGCCGCGAGGCAAAGCCACAGCCAAAGGAGGCCGTATCGGTGGAGGAAGCGCGTCCGCCAGTGGAGGAGTGCTCGGAGCTGGCAGCAGAATCACCCCT
>JAOZPF010000095.1 GCA_029932895.1 Anaerolineae bacterium
GACGGCCACAAGGGCCTATGCTACGGGCACGAACCGGCTAAAGCCTATATTCCATAGTGACGTCGCGCTCCAAGCGCGACCTCCAAGCTATGGGCTCGACATCTCCCCACCCTGACCAAAATCGTCTTTACAATCCGGACTGTAGGCTTTAGCCGGGGTACTTGACTTCCCACTGGAGCCTGGACTCCTCAACCCGGCTAAAGCCTGTATTCCATAGTGACGTCGCGCTACGAGCGCGACCTCCAAGCTACGAACTCGACGTCTCCCCATTTTTGCGTCTCCCCTGCCGGGCAGCTCGTCCCAAAACTGAAGCGCACCCCCCTCCTGTCATCCCTTTGACAACTCCCCCGCCTTGTGCTAATATAACTGCGAGGACCGAACAATGAGCAACGCAAATTTGCCCATCCCTAGCAGCTTCCCGCCAGCCCCCAGCCGAGGATTGGGGTAGCGCTGCCTGGGAATCTGAAACCAACCAACCCGCCAGCCTCCCAAGCCCGGAGGCTGGCTTCTTTGTACGGAGGTGCAAGATGAGAATGTCTCAACTCTTTGGACACACCCTGCGCGAGTCGCCCGCAGACGCGGAGCAGGCCAGCCACCAATTGCTGGTTCGCGCCGCGTTCATCCGCCCCCTGGCGGCTGGCCTCTACACCTTTCTCCCCCTTGGTCAGCGAGTCGCGCGCCGCATCGAGGCCATTATGCGCGAAGAGATGGAGGGCATCGGCGCACAGGAGATACTTATGCCCGTCCTCCACCCCGCGGAACTCTGGCAGGCCACCGGCCGCTGGGAGAGCACCGGACCGGCCCTGATGCGGCTGAAGGACCGCTCTGGACATGACTACGCACTGGCAATGACCCATGAGGAGGTGGTGGCCGAGCTGGCCCGGCGGGAGATTCGCTCCTACCGCGACCTGCCCCGCGTCGTCTACCACATCCAGACCAAAATGCGGGACGAGCCTCGACCGCGCGGGGGATTGATCCGGGTACGCGAGTTCCGTATGAAGGATGCCTACAGCCTCCACACCGACAGCGACGACATCGACCGTTTCTACCCTCTCATCCTGGAGGCCTACAGCCGCATCTTTGCACGCTGCGCGCTGCACGCTATCTCTGTGCAGGCCGACTCGGGGATGATGGGCGGGGCTGACTCACACGAGTTTATGCTGCCCCATCCCCAAGGGGAGGATCGTCTGTTCCGCTGCCCTGCCTGCGGCTACGGAGCCAACGCCGAGCGAGCGACGTTCACCCTGAAGGCAAGCGCTCACCCCCCACTGGCAGAGGTCACTCCCATCGCCACACCTGGCTGCGCCACCATCGCCGATGTCGCCGCCTTCGTCGGCGTCCCCACTCAGCAGACCCTCAAGGCGGTCTTTTACGCCTGGAAACCGGCTGGCACCGACAGATTCACCCCGCCCACCTTGCTCCTGGTCGCCATCCGGGGCGACCGGGAAGTGAACGAGACCAAGCTGCTCAACTTGCTGGGAGGCGGAGAGCTCCGCGCGGCCACCGACGACGAGATCCGCGCGGCCGGAGCAGAGCCGGGCTATGGCTCGCCAGTGGGCCTCGCCGTGCGGCAGAGCATCGATGGGGCAGGTGTGCTCGTCGTCGGCGACCGCTCCATCCAGGCCGGAGCCAACCTGGTCGCTGGGGCCAACCGGCCGGGGTTCCACCTCACCGGTGTCAATTATCCCCGTGACCTGTCCGTCACTCTGCTGGCGGACGTGGCCCAGGTGCGGGAGGGAGACCCCTGCCCTCGCTGCGGGCAACCCCTCCACGCTGAATCCGCCATTGAGCTGGGCCATTGCTTCAAGCTGGGCACCCGCTACGCCGAGCGACTCGGCGCTACCTACCTGGACGCCGCAGGGCAGGAACACCCCATCGTGATGGGCTCCTACGGCATCGGTGTGGGGCGGCTGATGGCCGCCGTCGTCGAGGAACACCACGACGAGGCTGGCATCATCTGGCCGCCCAGCCTGGCCCCCTTTGACATCCACCTTGTCACCCTGGCCCGCGCAGACGAGGACCGCCAGCCTTCCGAGGACATCTACCAGGCGTTGCGGGCAGCCGGCCTCTCTGTCCTCTACGACGACCGGGACGAGCGCGCCGGCGTCAAGTTCAACGACGCCGACCTCATCGGCTGCCCACTGCGGGTCACCATAAGCCGCCGCAGCCTAAAGGCCGGAGGGGCAGAGGTCAAAACCCGCTGGGAAGAGCAACGCCAGGTCATGGAGCTGGAGCGGCTGCCGCAGGCCGCCGCCGCTTTGCTTGACAGTTGGCCCAGTCTGTAGGATAATCTCCTCGACTTTTATTCCAGGAGAGAGATATGGTTCATGTGACAGACGAGACCTTTGAAAGCGAAGTGCTGCGATCCGACGTGCCGACGTTGGTCGATTTCTGGGCCGAGTGGTGCGCGCCGTGCAGAATGATCGCCCCCATCGTGGAGCAACTAGCTCAGGAGTACGACGGTCGCCTCAAGATCGCCAAACTTGATGTGGACGCCAACCCGATGACACCCGGCATGCTGGGCATCATGGGTATCCCCACCCTCATCCTGTTCAAAGACGGCAGGGAAGCAGAACGCATTATAGGGTACCGCCCCAAGGAAGCGGTGGCCGACGCCATCGCCCCATACATAGACTGAGACTACGCGGTCGACCAAACAATGATGACTAGTGAGCAAACGAATGGGGGGGGAAAACGCCCCCCATTCGTTCGTTGTACTTGTACACTGGGCGAACGTTCGTTGCCAACTCCCCAAGAGGAGGACGCCGATGTTTCAAACCGCTTTGCCAGCCAACCGCCCATCAAGCTGGGCCCGCCGCCTGCTCGCGCTCGCGCTGCCGGCGGCCTTGCTCCTCTCCATAGCAACCGGCTGTGGAGGCCAGGAACTGCACACCCCTCTCGTCATCAGCGAGGTCCAGGCCGGAGCCGTCGGCAACAACAACTATGAGTTCATCGAGCTCTACAACAGCACCGCGGACCCCCTCGATCTGGTGGGCTATCGCTTGCTCTATACTCTCCCCAGCGGCGAGGAGAACCTCGTCTACGCCTGGGAAGAGAGCGCGGTCCTCCCCCCCCACAGCCACTACCTGCTGGCGCGAGCCGGCGTCAACGTCGGCCTCCTGGCCGACGCCGAGTTCGAGCAGCCCCTCAACACCAGCTTCGGCGGACTGGTCCTACTCGATCCGGCGGGAGCAGTTGCGGACCGGCTGGGCTGGGGCAACGCGCCGGAACTCGGCGAGGGACGGCCCGCCGCCGCGCTGGAGGCCGGCAGTTCGCTGGAGCGCAAGCCTGGCGGCGAGGATGGCAATGGGCACGACAGCGACAACAACAGAGCCGACTTTCGCCTCAACGACCACCCCAGCCCCCAGAACAGCGGCAGTCCCCCCACCCCCGCCGAGTCGGAACGACTCGCCGTCAGCCTTCAGGCCCCTAGCTCGGTGGAGCCTGGCGCGCAGTTTGATTACGAACTGACAGCGACCAACGAGACTGGCACCACCGTCCACGACGTCGAGCTGACCTTTACCGTCCCGCCCAGCCTTACCATCGTCGCCGCCTCTGGCGACGGCGCGGTAGAGAGCCAGACTGTCACCTGGTCCTTCCCAGAGATGGGGGTGGGAGAGACGGCGGCCCGCGCGGTGACGGTCGAGGCACCACTGACCTACCTCGACCTGCGCGTGAGAGAGGCCACCCTCCAGGCGTCCGACTGGCCCAGTCCAGCCTTTGCCGCGCCGGTCCGCACCCGCGTCGAGGGTGGCGTGCTCCCCATCGCTGCCGCACGCGTCCTCCAGGGCGAGACTGTCACCGTCGAAGGGACCGCCACGATGTACACCGGCGGCTACTATGCCGGCACCGACAACGCCAAGTTCTATCTTCAGGACGAGAGTGGCGGCATCCAGATTCAATGCTTTGACGAGAACGGCACCCCGCCCGTGGTGGCACTAGGCGACCGGGTTCGCGTGAGCGGCGAGGCCGGTATCTACCGCAACGCGCTCCAGATTGTGCCCGCCGACAACGCCCTCGACGTGACAGTCATCGAGCACGGCGACCCCATCCCGCCCCAGGAAATGACCATCGGCGAGCTTCTCACCGACCCCAACCTGCCCGGCGGCCTCGTCGTCGTCAGCGGCCAAGCCACGCGCATCGAGGAGTTCACCTACAGCTACGAGATCGACCTGGCGGACGAGATGGGCAACATACTCCTCGTCTATGTGGATAAGCAGACCAATCTCGACCTGGCGGTGGAGGCAATGGACGTCGGTCATCTCTACACCGTCGCTGGCATCGCCGAGTGGTACAACGACACCCTGCAACTCAAACCGCGCGTCGCGACCGACCTGACCGAGGTCTTTCCGCCCGTGTTGATGGTCGCTGGCAGCGGGCCAGTCAATGCGCTGACCGGCGCGACCGTCCCCTACACCATCACTGCGTTCAACCACACCGACGCCCCCCTGACCAACGTCGTCATCACCAGCACGCTGCCCGGCAGAAATGGCGATCTGGCCTCTGTGGAGGACGAGGGACAGGTGGTGAGCAACACCATCGCCTGGATTCTGCCCACACTGCCCGCTCACGCCTCCGCCAGCGTCCACTTTGCCGTCACCGTCACCGGCACCGAGGGCATCGTCACCATCCCCGCCTACTCCGCCTGGGCCGACGAGTGGCCCGACCCGGCGACCAACCTGCCGCTGCGCACCTTTATCGGCAACACCGTGCCCATCTGGGCCATCCAGGGCCCGGTCTTTACATCCCCCTACAAGTTGGCCTATCTGGATACCGAGGGCGTGGTCACCGGCATCTTTCCCGACCTGGACGGGTTCTGGATTCAGAGTCGCGACCCCGATGACGACCCGGCGACGTCCGAAGCCCTTTTCGTCTATGCCGGCGAGATTCCGGTGGACGTGGCCCAGGGCGACATGGTGCGGGTTCACGGACGGGTGCGGGAGCGCGGCTCGCAGACAGAACTGCACATCGCCGCGCCGGAGGACGTGCAGGTGTTGGAGACAGGTCTCCCCCTGCCCACGCCGGTCCCGCTTGATCCACCGCTGGAAGAGGAAGCCGCCATCACCGCCGCGGAGGAACTGGAAGGAATGTTGGTGACACTCGCCGGTCCGGCTGTAGCTGTGGGGCCGGTCAACCAGTACGGCGAGTACGCGCTGGTGCTGGCAGAACACAACGTGGAGCGGGTGCTCCACGGCGACCCCACCGGCCTGCTGATCCTGGTCGACGATGGTTCGCAGGTACGCCACACGGACGGCAGCACACTGCCCTACCTGGTCCACTCTGGCGACCGGGTAACAGACCTGAGCGGCCCGCTGGCCTTTACCTTTGGCAATTACAAGATCGAGCCGCTGGCCCCGCCCACAGTGACCTCCACCGCCCCTCCCGCACTGCCAAGCCTGCCCGAACCCGGCCCCGACGAGTTCAGCGTCGCCACCTTCAACATGGAGAATTATTTCGACTCCCGCGACCCCCATCCGGTGAGCGATCCACCACGACCCACCCGCGGCGAGTACGACTGGAAGACCGGCCGCATCGCCCAGGTGATCGCCGCCCTCGGCGCGCCGACGCTATTCGGCGCGGAGGCGGTGGAGAACATCGACGTGCTGGAGGACCTGGCAGCCCAGCCCGCCCTGGCCCCCTACGACTACCAAGCCGTGCTGATCGAGGGGCCCAGCAGCCGGGGCATCGACGTCGGGTTCTTGGTGCGCGGCGACCGGGCGACGGTGGAAGGGGTCGCCCAACGGCAGGCCCCAGAGGGGCTTTTTAGCCGCCCGCCCCTGCTCATCACCATCACCCTCCACACCGCGTCGGCCGGCGACGTCACTGTTTATGCCATCGTCAACCACTTTATATCCAAGTCGGGCGGGGAAGCGCTCACAGAGCCACGCCGCGTGATGGAGGCCGAGTGGAACGCACACCTGGTGGACCAGATACTCGCCGTCGATCCGGACGCTTACGTAATCGTGATGGGCGACCTGAACGACTATTACGACTCGGCCCCGCTACAGGCGCTGACGGCGGGGGAGACCTCCGGCGGACAACTCGTGCACACAATGACCGGGGTCCCACGGGAGGAACGGTACTCGTTCATCTACCAGGGCGTCTCGCAGCTCCTGGATCACATCCTGGTCACGCCAGCGCTGGCAAGCCATCTGGTGCAGGCCCAAGCGCTGCACGTCGACGCCGACTACCCGCTGCCCGAACCCGATACTGCCGACCCCCACCGCTGCGCCGACCACGACCCGGTGGTGGCTGTGTTCTCGCTAGACCACTGAACGATCAGGCCTGCCCTCTGTTCATCTGCCCCCCTCCCCCCCCCGCAAGCGGGGGAGGGAATCGAGGGGGGGGGCAAGCGGCGAATTGGGACCCGCCGCGAGCAGAACCGAAAACCTTTGGAGTAGAGGCTTTAGCCGGAGTAGCGGCTTTAGCCGGACATTTTTGCAGGCTTCCGCTTGCGGGAGAATCGAGAGAGCAAGCACCGGTTGACCCCTGCTCCCATCGGTGTTACAATACCGTTGCGAAAGGACAGCATACGAGTATGGCCCAGATGCCCGATTTCACAGTTGACGAGCTGATCTGCGCTTGCATCTCCCGCCAACTGGTCGATGGCGAAGTGGTCGCCCAGGGCATCGCGACCCCGCTGGTGGTGGCGGGGATCCTCCTCGCCAAGCACACCCGCGCTCCCAATCTCCAGTTCGCCTCCGCTATCAGCAGTGGGCTGACGCGCGACCCCGCCCCGCTGGGACTGGCCCGCATTGAGGAGCTGTGGCTGGACAAGGTCCTGCTTCGCATGGGGTTTGCCCAGGCGGCCTGCGAGCTTTTGCCCCGGCTCGCGCTCAAAGAGTTCTTCCGCCCCGCCCAGGTGGACCCGCACGGCAATTTCAACAATGTCGTCATCGGCACGGACTATCATCACCCCCGCTTCCGGCTCCCCGGTTGCGGCGGGATCGGGGACGTGACCACCACCTCCGACAAGGTCTACCTCTACGTCCCCCGCCACAGCCGGGCAGTCATGGTCGAGCAGGTGGACTTTGTGAGCGGGCTGGGCCACAGTCCGGCCCGGCGCGCCGGGGCCGGGCCGCGCTACCTGGTGAGCAACCTGGGCCAGTTCGATTTCTTCTCCGGGCGGATGCGGGTGACCACTATCCACCCCGGCGTCACACTGGAAAAAATACAGGGCCGCACCGGCTTCCCATTGGAAATCGCACCGGACCTGCACCAGACCGAGCCGCCCACCCCGGAGGAGGTGCAACTGCTAAGAGAGGTCATCGACCCCCTCGGAATCCGCCGCTTGGAGACAGTCAGCGGCAGCCAGCGCAAGCGCATCATACACGAGATACTGGACACCGAACAGAACGAAAAACCAAGTCGCTTCCTGCCCCAGCAGGCAGAAGGCACACAAGGAGGTATCAAGCATGGATATGGACCTTGATCGCCAGGTACCGGTCTTGGATTGGACCGGGCACCTAGCTGAGCGGACCGCGGGCATGAAGAGCTCTGCCATTCGCGAGCTACTAAAACTCACGTCGCAGCCGGACATCATTTCCTTTGCCGGGGGGTTGCCAGCGCCCGACTTTTTCCCGCTGCGAGAGGTGGAGGAAGCCTGCCGTTACGTCATCCAGACAGAGGGGAAAAACGCCCTCCAGTACAGCCCCACCGAGGGGTATCGCCCGCTGCGCGAGTTCTTGGCGAACAGTATGCACAAGTACGGCGTCCCCGCCGTGCCCGAGAACGTGTTGCTCACCAACGGCTCTCAGCAGGCCCTCGACCTGATCGGCAAGGTGCTTATCAGCGAGGGTGACTATATCATCACTGGTCGGCCCACCTACCTGGGCGCCATCCAAGCCTGGAACGCCTACGGCGCGCGCTACCACACCGTCAACCTCGACGACGATGGGATGATCGTGGACGAGATCGAGCATGCCTATGAAAAGGTCCTCGCCGATTCAGGCAAGCCACCCAAATTCGTCTACGTCCTACCCAATTTCCACAACCCCGCCGGCACCACCCTCACCCTAGAGCGACGAGAACGGCTGGCGGAGCTGGCTACCAAGCTGGACCTACCCGTCGTGGAGGACGACCCCTACGGTCAACTGCGCTACGAGGGCCAAGACCTACCGCCAATCTGCACCTTCATCCCGGAGAGGACTATCTATCTGGGCACCTTCTCCAAGACCCTCACCCCCGGCCTGCGACTGGGATGGGTCGTCTGCCCCGAGGTGCTGATGCAGTGGTTCATCAAAGCCAAGCAGGGAGCCGACCTCCACACCGGCACGTTTGCCCAGTACGTAGCCAACGATATCTGCCAGCGCGGTTTCCTCAAGGTACATGTGCAGCGACTGCGCGGGGTCTATAAAGAACGGCGTGACACTATGCTGGATGCACTGGCCGAGTTTTGGCCTGAGAGTTGTTCCTGGACCTATCCACAGGGCGGACTTTTCCTGTGGGCCCGCGTCCCCGAGAGCATCGATACCTCCGATTTCTTCGCCCAGGCCCTGCAGGAAAAGGTGGCCTATGTCCCCGGCATCAACTTCTTTCCCAACAGAGACGGCGGTTTTAACGCCATGCGGCTAAACTTTTCCTACAGCGGCCCCGAACTGATCGTCGAGGGCATTCGGCGGCTGGGCATGGCCCTGAAGAGAGAGCTGGAGGGATAACCATCCGCAAGTACATCTTTTGCACCGGCGGCGTGATCAGCAGCGTCGGCAAGGGGGTCACGGCAGCGGCAATTGGTCGCGTGCTCAAGGCGCGCGGCCTGCGGGTCACGATCCAGAAACTGGACCCCTACATCAACGTCGATCCAGGCACCATGTCCCCCTACCAGCACGGGGAGGTCTTTGTCACCGATGACGGCGCAGAGACCGATCTGGACCTGGGTCACTATGAGCGGTTCATTGACGAGAGCCTGACCCGTGCCAGCAACGTGACCACCGGACAGGTCTATGCCGAGGTAATCGCCCGCGAGCGACGGGGCGATTACCTCGGCGGGACGATCCAGGTCATTCCCCACATCACCGACGAGATCAAGCGGCGCGTGGCGCTCGTGGGGCGCGTCTCCGACGCCGAGGTGGTCATCGTCGAGGTTGGGGGCACCGTCGGCGACATCGAGGGGCTGCCCTTCCTGGAGGCCCTGCGCCAGATGCGACGGGACGTGGGCCGCGAGAACACCTTCTTCGTCCACGTCACCTTCCTGCCCCACATCGGCGCGACGGGAGAGCTCAAAACCAAACCAACCCAGCACAGCGTGCGCGAGTTGCGTTCCATCGGCATCCAACCAGACGCAATCATCGCCCGCGCCGACCACCCAGTGGACGAGGGACTGGCAGAAAAGATCGCCCTCTTCTGCGATGTGGACCGTCGCGCCGTTATTCCCCTGGTCACCACCCCGATCCTCTACGAGGTACCACTCTTACTGGAGCAGGCCGGGCTGGGCGATCTCATCTGCGAACGGTTGGAGCTGCCGGCAGCCCCTCCCGCCCTCGACGACTGGCGGGAGATGGTGGAGAAACTCCGCCGCCCCAAGCCCCACCTGCCCATCGCCATCGTCGGCAAGTACGTCCAACTGCACGATGCCTATATCAGCGTGCGCGAGGCACTGCGACACGCTACCCTCTCCCTAGGCTATGACGCCGAGGTGCATTGGATCGACTCGGAGAGCCTGGAAATAGCACACCGCTGGGAGGAGTTGGAAGAGGTTGCCGGTATCGTCGTGCCCGGCGG
>JAOZPF010000096.1:0-5700 GCA_029932895.1 Anaerolineae bacterium
CTCGAACTTGGCGATGTTGTGGGCCACGTCATAGACCTGGAAGAGGTCAAAGCTATGCACCTTGCCGGCCAGCACCTGCTCGAACGCTTCGCGCACGCCGGCGGCGAGGATTTGCCGGTTGACAAAGGCATAGTTGACCGCGCAGGCCATCGCCCCGTAATACGCCCGTCCCTCTGGCGAGTCGATGGGGGCGCAGACCAGCTCCCGGTCGGCCAGGGTGAGGCCATACTTGTGCACGGCCCCCTGGAGGGAGCGCACATAGTCGTCGCAGACCTGGTGACCAAAGCCGCGGGAGCCGCAGTGGATCTGGACGACGACCTGGTTCTCGGACAGGCCAAAAGCCCGCGCTGCCTTCCGGTCATAGACCTCATCGACGACGTCGATCTCGAGAAAGTGGTTGCCCGCGCCCAGCGAACCGACCTGCGGCTGGCCCCGCTCCTTGGCCCGCCCGCTGACCATTCCGGGGTCGGCGCCGGGCAGTTGGCCTCCCTCCTCCGTGCATATCAGGTCCTCCCGCCGCGCCCAGCCCCGCTTCAGTGCCCACTTGGCTCCCTGCGTCAACAACTCATCCAGCTCCCGCTCCGACACACGCACCCGCCCCTTGCCGCCCACACCGCTGGGGCAAGAGCGGTAGAGTGCGGCCGTGAGGTCCCGGAGGTGGGGAGCGACCTCCTCCCGCTCCAGGTGGCTACCGAGAAGGCGTACACCGCAGTTGATGTCGTATCCGACGCCGCCAGGGGAGATGACGCCGGTGCGGATGTCCATCGCCGCCACGCCACCGATGGGAAAGCCATACCCCTGGTGAAAATCGGGCATAGCCAGCGCATAGTTGACCACCCCCGGCAGTGTGGCGACATTGACTAACTGCTCCACCGTCCGGTCGCGGAAGGCGGTGTCGAAAAGCTTGTCATCGGCATAGAGCCGCGCCGGCACCCGCATATCACCCCTTGCCTCCCGGGGCAGCTCCCAGACGAACCGGTTCACCCGGCGAAAATCCTTCTTCTCCATCGTCACTCCTCCCTCCGGCCTATGCGTCAAAGACGACCATTGTCTCCAGACCTCGGTCGGTGGGGCGGATTGCCATCTCATTAAAGGTCACTGCCTTGATGTGCCCCCGCAGGTCACTCGCCGGCCCGCCCCGTGCCGTCCCGCGCAGGTGAGTGGGCGTGATCTCTTCCATCTCGAATGCGACCAGAACGATCCCTTCTCGTTCGTGCAGGTAGAGCAGTTCCCCCAGCCAGGCTACCAACAAGCCCTCGGCGTCGAGGGCCTCCAGCTCCAGGGTAAAGCTGACCGTCGGCTTTACCGTGCGCGGGTCGACCAGCAACCACGCCAGCCCCGACGCGGCGTGGACGAACAACTCGGCCAGGTCCCGCCCCCACACCCGGAGCGCCACGTCGGCCGTATGCTCTACTTCCTCAAATCCCCTCCGCTCTTTCATTCCCGCGCCGCCCATCACGTCTGCCGCCGCACATCGACGACGTTGGAAACCCGGCCTATCCGCGCCAGCACCCGTCCCAACTGGCGGATGTCGGTCACCTCCACGATGATGCTCAGGTCCGCCAAATTCCCGTCCCGCGTCAGATTAACGCTGGAGATGTTGATCCCCTCCAGCGAGAGCACCCCGCTGATATCGTGCAGCAGACCTGAGCGGTCGTAGGCCCGGACGCGGATCGGCACCGGGAAAGTGCGCACCTCGGTCCCCCAGCTCACCTCGATCAGCCGTTCGCGGTCGCGGACGTTGAGCACGTTACGGCAATCGCGCCGGTGGACGGTGATGCCGCGCCCACGGGTGACATACCCCACTATCGGCTCGCCGGGGATGGGGTTGCAGCAGCGAGCCAGATGGGTCAAGAGTCCGCCCGTGCCGAGCACATGGACGTCGTGCGGCACTTTGGGCGGGAGCGGCGCAGGAGGGAGGGCCGTTTCCCTCTCAACACCTTCCTTTCGCTGTGCCTCCAGCACACGCGAGGCGATCTGCGGGCTGTGGATGTCCCCAAAACCGACCCGTGCCAGAAAGTCCTCCACCTTTTTATAGCCGAACAAGGCTGCCACCGCCTCGTGGGGCAGGTCGTCGAACCCCAGCCGCCTCAACTCCCGCTCCAGGATCGTGCGCCCCGAGACGATGTTCTGCTGCCGGTCCTGCTTGCGGAACCATTGCCGGATCTTGGCCCGGGCGCGGGCCGTCTTGACGTACCCCAGATCGGGGTTGAGCCAGTCCCGGCTGGGGGCCGCCCGCTTGGCGGTGATGATCTCCACCTGGTCGCCCGTCTGGAGCTTGTAGTCCAACCCCACCCAGCGGCCATTCACCTTGGCCCCCCGGCAGCGGTAGCCGATCTCGGTGTGAATCTGGAAGGCAAAGTCCACCGGGGTCGCCCCAAACGGTAGGTCCACCACCTTGCCCTTGGGCGTGAAAGTGTAGACCCGGTCCTGAAAGAGGTCGGTTTTGACCCCCTCCACGAACTCGCCGGCGTCCCCCGCCTCGCTATCCGCCTCGATCTGCGCCCGCAAGGCGGCGATGTTCTCCTCGAACTGACGGTCCCGCCGCCCGCCCTCCTTGTACCGCCAATGGGCGGCGATGCCGTACTCGGCGACGCGGTGCATATAGTGGGTGCGAATCTGCACCTCCAGCGTCCGGCCGTCCATCCCCAGCACGGCCGTGTGGAGGGATTGGTACATGTTCTCCTTGGGCGTGGCGATATAGTCGTCGAACTCGCCGGGGACGGGCTTCCAGAGGTTGTGAACTACGCCCAGGACGTGATAGCAGTCGGGGACGGTATCGACAATGACGCGGATTGCCCGGATGTCATAGACCCGCTCCAGAGGGACCTGCTTGCGTTGCATCTTGCGGTAGATGCTGTAGATGTGCTTGGAACGGCCGGTGATTTCGGCGTGGATGCCCTCCAGCCGCAGGTGGCTGTCGAGGTGGGCGATGTGTCGCTCGACCTCGGCCTCTCGCTCTGCGCGGCGGACCGCCAGTCGGGTCGCGATGTGGTTATAAAGCTCCGGCTCCAGATAGCGGAAGGCCAGGTCCTCGAGCTCCCCTTTCCAGCGCCCGATGCCCAGCCTGCTGGCTAATGGGGCGTGGATCTCTAACGTCTCGCGGGCCAACCGCTCCTGCCGGTCGGGCGGCAGGGAGGCCAAGGTGCGCATGTTGTGCAAGCGGTCGGCCAGCTTGATGAGCATCACCCGCGCGTCACGTGCCATCGCCAGGAAAGTCTTGCGCAGGCTCTCCAGCTCCCGCTCGTCCCGCTCCATCGCCCCTGTCCGGCCCAGACGACGAATCTCGTTCAGCTTGGTCAGTCCGTCGACCATCTGCGCTACCGCCGAGCCAAAGGCCGCTTCCACCCCCTCCACAGAGACATCACAGTCCTCCACCACATCGTGCAACAACCCCGCCGCAATTGTCTCGGCATCCACCCGCAGATCGATCAGCAACCCTGCCACAGCCAGCAGGTGGCTGATATAAGGCTCGCCAGAGAGGCGGAACTGCCCCTTGTGGGCCGCCGCAGCGAACTCGTAGGCGCGGCGGACCAGCTCCTGACCCTCCGCTCCCTCCACCTGGGCCAGAATGTCGGTAATTGTCGGAACCGAGTGCTCGGTCATTCGCTATGAGCTCCCCTCTTTCCCCTTCTCCAGATTCAGTCCATCTTCCAGGTTAGCCTCGCCGCGGATGGAAGAAGATAGGGGTTGGCAAGTGGTACCCCCCGTCTCTTTAGGCAACGGGGGCGGTTACTAGAAAAGTATAACCCAGGCAGGCCATTTGTCAACGAGAGCAGAGCGGGGTATAGTACCCCCCGCTATGAGAGTCATCGCTGGCAAAGCAAAAGGGCGCAAGCTCAGGTCGGTCCCCGGCGGCGGCACCCGCCCCATCACCGACCGCGCCAAGTCGGCCCTCTTTAACATTCTGGGCCAGGATGTCGTCGCCTGCCGTTTCCTCGACCTCTTTGCCGGGACCGGGCAGGTAGGGATCGAGGCCCTCAGTCGGGGGGCGGAGGAGGCGGTTCTGGTGGAACGGGGCACGGCAGCGCTGCGGACGATCCGCGAGAACCTGGCCCACACAGGACTGGCGGCCCAGGCCCGTGTGGTGCGCGCCGATGTCTTTGAGTATCTGCAGCGGGAGCCGGAGCCGTTCGACTATGCCTACATCGCTCCCCCCCAGTACCACGGGCTGTGGGCGGCTACGTTGCGGGTACTGGATGCCCAACCCGGCTGGCTGGCGGAGGACGGGTGGGCCATCGCCCAGATCCATCCCCGCGAGTACGAGGAGCTGGTTCTGGAGAACCTGCACCTCTTTGACCAGCGGCGGTACGGCGGCGTGATGCTCTGTTTCTACGCGCCGGAAGTGTGAGCTGGGACTGGATGGTATGATGAGCGGGCGCAAGAACAAACGCCGACGGTATTTCGTGGCCTCACTCGGCTGTGCCAAGAACACTGTCGACGCCCAGGGAATGGCGACACTGTTGCGGCGCGAGGGGTACCGGGCGGCAGCGGAGCCGCAGCAGGCCGACCTGCTGATCGTCAACACCTGTGGCTTTATCGACCCGGCGCGGCGGGAATCGCTCGCCGTGCTGCGGGAACTGGCTGCGACCAAGCAGCCGGGCCAGACGCTCTTGGTGACCGGGTGCTGGTCCCAGCGTGACCCGGAATCGATCATTACCGCGGTCGATGGCGTCGACGGGCTGCTGGGCACGCGGCGGTGGATGGACGTGGCAGAGGTGGCCCGCCAGCTCGCCCGCGACGACCGCCACGGCCCCATCATCCACTTGCCCCCAACCCCCACCGTGGGGCGGGAGGAGCGAGGTGTGCCGCGAGTGGCGATCCAGGGGAGTAGCGCCTACCTCAAGATCGCCGATGGCTGTAGCCGCACCTGCGCTTTTTGCGCCATCCCCCTCATCAAGGGCCCTGCCGTCAGCCGCCCGCCGGAGCGTATCCTGGACGAGGCGGCGATGCTGGCGGAACGGGGTGTGAAAGAGATCGTCCTCATCGCCCAAGATACCACCGCCTACGGGCGCGACCAGGGGATGGAGGACGGGCTAGCGGTTCTCTTGGAGCAGATGGTGGAGCGCGTCCAAGTGCCGTGGATCAGGGTGATGTATGCTTTTCCTGGCGCGGTCACGCCACGGTTGATCGAGGTGATGGCCCAATCCCCCCAGGTGCTTCCCTACCTGGACATACCCCTCCAGCACGGACACCCGGCGGTCCTGCGGCGGATGCACCGCCCGGCGGACGTGGACTGGGTGCGGCGGACGGTGGCGGCGCTCCGCGAGCGCATTCCCGCCATCGCCATCCGCACTGCCTTCATCGTCGGCTTCCCCGGTGAGACGGAGGAAGAGTTTGCCACGCTGCTCCGCTTTGTGCAGGAAATGTCCTTCGACCGGGTGGGGGTCTTTGACTACTCCCACGAGGAGGGGACCGGGGCGGCTGCCCTTTCCGACGACATCCCGCCAGAGATCAAACAGGAGCGGCGCGAGCGGCTGATGGAGGTCCAACAGCCCATTTCCCTCGCCAAGAACCGGACGTTGGTCGGCGCAAGGCTGGAGGTGCTGGTGGAAGGGCAGGGGGATGGCATCAGCGTGGGGCGCAGTTACCGGGACGCACCCGAGATCGACGGTCTGGTGCTGGTGGAGGGGACGCTGCCGGTGGGCGAGATGGCGACGGTGCAGATCACCGGCGCACTGGAGTATGACTTGGTGGGGG
>JAOZPF010000096.1:5710-9716 GCA_029932895.1 Anaerolineae bacterium
GGGCGTCCGGTGTAGAGGGTGGAAAAAGTGAAGATAACGACCCGGCTGATTCTCTCTTTTCTGGCTGTATCTATCCTGCCCCTGGCGGCCGTGAGCATGGTCGGCCTGCAGGCGATGAACCGCGCCAGTTCCCTGGCTATCGCCGAGAGTACCGACGCTATGCGGCAAATGGGGGAGGAGGTGATCTATCAAAAAGCACGCGACGTGGCTGACCAGATCGCTCTCTATCTGAGCGCACACCCTGAGCTGCAAGCGGCATCCCTGCAGGAATTGGAGGGCGACCGGACGCTGATCTCCATCGCTGTGCAGCCGGTGGGCGAGAGCGGCTACACCGCCGTGTACAACAGCGACGGGGTCACTCTCTTCCACGCCAATCCCGACATCGTGGGGATGGACTTGCACCAGCTCTCCACCACTCTCCCCGCCTTCTGGACGATTATGGAGGCCAGCTTGGATGGGAGCCCATCCGCGGGATATTATACGTGGCAGGATGCAGACGGCGCTGTCCGCGACAAGTATATGCACTGCCTGCCGGTGGAGGGCACAGACCTGCGAGTGGCAGCCACGACCTACATTGACGAGTTCTACCAACCCATCCACGCGACCGAGGGCCGGATTGTCGAGCTCACCCACACCGTGCAGATGGAGATGCTGGCTGTCCTTCTGTTTGTTGGGTTCCTGGCTGTCTGGCTGGGGATAGGGCTCGCGCGGGGGATCAGTCACCCCATCGCTCACCTCATCCAGGCCGCTGCCGCGCTGGAGCAAGGGGTCTATCGGCCGGGCGACCTGGCTGATGTGGAGGGCCGCCGTGATGACCTGGGGCGGCTGGCCCGCGTCTTTGACCGCATGGCGCGGGAGGTGCAGGCCCGGGAGGCCACCCTCCACCGCAGAATCCGGGAGCTTCGCATCCAGATCGACGAGACGAAACGGGCCCAGCAGGTGGCGCGTATCACAGAGACCGAGTACTTTCGGGAATTGCAGGAAAAGGCGCGGCGGATGCGCGAGGGGTCGCAACAGGAGGAGGACTGAACGCCGTCTGGCGGTTTGAAAGCCGCCGCTACCCCAGCGCTTCTTGCAGACTATCCCCCAGCAGATTGGCTGACAGTACGGTCAGCGTGAGGGCCAGGCCGGGGAACCCACTGGCCCAGGGTGCGTCCCGCAGGTAGCCGCGCCCCTCGGCCAGCATCGCCCCCCACTCTGGCGTGCCCGGTGGCGCGCCCAGACCCAAAAAGCTGAGGGCCGCGCCGTTAAGCAATACCCACCCCAGTTGCGTCGTGGCAAAGGCGATCAGGGAGGGCGCGGCGTTGGGCAGGACGTGACGGAGGGCGATGCGGTAGGGGCTACAGCCCACGGAGCGGGCCGCCTCGATGTAGGGTTGGGCGCGCACCTCCACGGCGACAGCGCGAGCAACCCGCGCGTAGGGTGGGGCGGCCGCCAACCCCACCGCCACCGCCACCGACGCCAGCGCCAGCGCCAACACTGCCACCACCCCCATCGCCAGGAGCAGCCCGGGAAAGGCCAGTAGCGCGTCCACCAGCCGCATCAACAGCGGATCGATTCGCCCTCCCAGGCTCCCCGCCGCCATTCCCAGCGGCAGGCCGATTCCCACCGCCACCGCTACCGCCACTCCTCCCATCTCTAGCGTCCAGCGCCCGCCCCACAGCAGCCGCGCCAGGATGTCCCGCCCCAGAAAGTCGGTGCCCAGCACGCCTCCAGGTCCTGGTGGCAGCAGCACCCGCGCCGAGTCGGCGGCGGTGGGACCGGTGGGGAAAAGGAGGGGGGCCAGCGTCGTCCCCGCCGCCACCAGCACCAGCCAGGCCAGAGCCGCCAGAGCCACGGGCTGGCGGCGCAGGGGGCGGCGCGCCGGGGCTGCCCACTCTATCACGCCGCCTCCCGCAGCCGGGGGTCGAGCCACACCTGGAGCAGGTCCGTTCCCAGGTTGACCAGCACATAGGCCAGCGCGCCCACCAGGACTATTCCCCGCACCACCGGCAGGTCCCGCCAGAGGATCGCCTCCACCGCCAGCCGGCCCAGCCCCTGCCGGGCAAAGACCGATTCGGTGATCACCGCGCCGCCCAGCAGAAAGCCGAACTGCAGGCCGGTCACCGCCAGCACGGGGCCGAGAGCGGCGCGGAGCACGTGGACAAAGAGGACCCGTCGCGGGGAGAGGCCCCGTCCACGCGCCGCCAGCACAAAGGGTTCGTCCAGCACCTCCGCCACGCGAGAGCGGGTGATGCGGGCGATGGAGCCAGCTAGAGCAATCCCCAACACCAGCGCCGGCAACACCAAGTGGTGCAGGTCCCCCTCGCCGACCGAGGGGAACCAGTGCAGGTAGAGGGAAAAGAGGAGGATCGCCACCAGTCCCGACCAGTAGGTGGGGGTCGAGAGGCCCACTACAGCCACCGCCGTCGCCGCCGTATCCAGCCAGGTGCGCCGGCGGACGGCGGCAGCGACCCCCAGCGCTAGTCCCAGCAGGACCCCCACCGCCGTCGCCGCCAGCGCCAGCTCGACCGTGGAGGGAAGCTGCTCCAGTATCATCTGGCCCACCGGGCGGCCGTGCAACCATGACCGGCCCAGGCTCCCACGGGCCAGGTCGGACAGGTAGCGGGCGTACTGGAGCGGAAGCGGGTCGTCGAGGCCCAGTTGCGCCCGTCGTGTGGCGACCTCTTGGGGCGTAGCGCCGGAGGCAGCCAGCAGTGCCTGGGCCGGGTCGCCCGGCGTCAACTGGAGGGCCACAAAGGCCAGGGTCGCTGCCAGCCAGAGGACGAAGGCCGCTTCGAGTAGCCTTTGTCCCACGTATCGTACCGTCATAACCAGGCTTCAGGTCGAGAGATGAGCTTATCCCTCGTCACCGCGTCTCCACTGTGACGTCGATCAACCAGGGGAACCAGCCACGGGCATCATAGCGGAGGGACTGTACGCGCTCGTTCACCCCATTCAGATTGACATAATCACGGATAGGGATGACCAGGGCCTGATCCATCACCCGCTGCTGAACCTGGCTGTAGAGTGCGGCCCGCTGCTCTTGGTCGCTGAGGCTGGCAGCCTGTTCCAGTAGTTCGTCCATCTGCTGGTTCTCCACCAGCGACCAGTTGAAGGTGGCCTGGGAGTCAAAGAACTTGCGCAGGATATCGGGGTCGCTGCCAGAGAGGCTAAAGGGGATCAGGTGGTGCCGACCCTCCCCCGCCACTTCCAATGCCTCCGGGTAGCTCACCAACTGACTCTGCACGCCGATCCCCAACTCGGCCCATTGGGCAGTCAGCAACTGCCCGATCTCGGGCATATAGCCCCATCCCATCAGGTAGAGGTCGAGCAGCAGCGGCTCGCCGTCCCGGTCGCGGACCCCATCGGCATCGGAATCGACCCAGCCGGCCGCGTCCAAAAGCGCGGCCGCCCTGGCGGGGTCGTAGGGGTACATTTCCCGCAGCGAGGGGTCATAGCCAAAAGTCACCGCCGCCAGCGGGCCATAGGCCACCGGCGAGGTGTCGCGGAAGATGGTCGAGACGATGGCCTCCCGGTCGGTTCCATAGAGCAACGCCTGCCGCACCAGCAGGTCGTCCAGCGGTGGGCGGGTGGTGTTCATAAAGAGCATCAGCGAGGAGCCGGGGAGCGGCACCGGTTCGATGCGGAAGGCGGGGTCTTCCTCCAGACGGGCAGCATCCTGAGGGGGAATCTCTCCCATCACGTCCGCCTCTCCCGTCTCTAGGGCTGGCGAGCGGGTCGCCGGGTCGGTGAAAAAGCGGAACTCGATCTCGTCCACCTGCGCCGTGTCGTGGTCATAGACCGAGGGGGCCCAGGCATAATCAGGGTTGCGCCGCAGCAGCAGGTGGTCGCCCGGCGCGTACTCGGCAAAGATAAAGGGGCCGCTGCCCACCTGGTGCAACTGGTACTCGTCCCCCCACCGCTCGACCGCGGTCGGCGAGGCCATCCCCAGGTAGACCTGGCTCAGGCTGTCGAGGAGCGGTGCGAACGGCTCGCTCAGGTGGATGCGGACCGTGTACTCGTC
>JAOZPF010000097.1 GCA_029932895.1 Anaerolineae bacterium
CGACGAGCCAGGCGTGGTGATTGTGCGCCATCGACCTACCCGCCCGCGTCGGGATTGGGTGCGGGTCGCCACGGTGGAGAACGGGCGGATGACCTTTGAGATGAAGCCCTATCTTCTCACCTGTGAGTATGACGACCTGATGGTCATCGCGGCGGACAGTTTCCAGGACCTGGAGATGGTGGAAGCGCACGCCCAGGATGAGCACCAGTCCCTGGAGAACGTAGTCGATCGCCTTTTCCCCGAACTGGCCAAATTGAGCCCACAGGGGACGGTGCACGCGGCGACGCTCTACAGCGGAGTCAACGTGGCGATGCGCACACCGCCGGGGCCGATTCTCGCTATACTGCGTCGTAATTACGAGCTGATGGGCGATAATTACTGGGTGGCGTCGGGACGAATGGTTTAGGGGAGATGATGGCCGAGGTCAAAGTTTCTGCGCGGCATCTACGGTTGCTCAAACCCACGCTGGACACGCCGTTCCACATCGATCACGAATGGTGGGAGCGAAGCGGGTTGGACCTGCGGGTAGAGTTGCGGTCGCATCTGTGTGCGGCGCACCGCGAGGTCTATGCCGATCACTATGACACCGAGATCATCGACTGGGTGGATCCGCGGACAGCGGAAGTGACCCGTGTCGACGGCCTGCAGCATATCATCCGCGAGCACTGTAGCCGCGAGCCGGGGTATATTGGCAGCGACATCTCACTGGTCGACGCCGTGTTTCGGGTCTTTCTTTCCAATGGGAACTTGCCGCTCAGCGCGAGGGACCTGGCTAGCGTGACCGGAAGGCCGGCGGAGCGAATTTTGCGCACCCTATCGGGTCGGGTGACGTACAAAGGGTTGCGTCCGGTCGCGGGAGGATAGGGGCGAGTTTGCGGAGCGGCGAGGTTGGCCGGCGGGTGAGGGGGCGGTCGTCATAGGACCGCCGCTTTTGTTATAGGAGGGTGATGTGCGTGTGTTCATCGCTGGGGTGATGCAGGGAGGACGGCGAGATAACGGGATGGCTTCTCAGGACTATCGAGAGCGGATCACTGCTATCCTGCAGACGCACGTGCCGGGGGTGGAGGTGCTGGACCCGAACCGGATCCATCCCGACGGCGTGAATTACGACCGGGAGCGAGCCGGGCGAACGCTTATCGAAATGGCCGAGTTGGCGGCACGGGCGGACTGCCTGGTGGCGTACGTGCCGGAGGCCAGTATGGGGACCGCGGTGGAGATGTGGCAGGCGTATAGGGCTGGCATTCCGGTCTATACCATCTCGCCGTTGGTGGAGAACTGGGTGGTTTTTACCCTTTCGACAGAACTGTTCCCCAACCTGGAAACGTTTGGCCAGTTTGTCGCGGCGGGGGGCTTGACAGAGGGGAGAAGGTAGCATAGAATGTAGGTGCACGCCCCCGTAGCTCAATTGGAAGAGCACCGGCCTTCTAAGCCGATGGTTGTGGGTTCGAGCCCCGCCGGGGGTGCTGAGCGCGATCGTGGCGTCTCGGTGAGCCGGGACGTTTCGTTTTTTTTGTTGTCCGGTATGTCGGAATGGGGTATAATAGCGGGCGATGAACGCGCTGCGAATCCTGTTGGTCGATGACCACATTCTGTTTCGCAAGGGGCTGGCCCGACTGCTCGATGCTCAGCCTGACTTTGATGTCGTGGGAGAGGCGGCCGATGGGCTGGAGGCGATCGAACAGACCTGCACATTGCAGCCGGACGTGGTGCTGATGGATCTCAAGATGCCGGTCTGCGACGGCCTGGAGGCCACTCGCCGCATCAAGCGCGAGATGCCGTCGGTGTGGGTGGTGGTGCTGAATGTCTCCGAGGACGAGCAGGACTTTTTCGCCGCCATCCGCTGTGGAGCTGACGGCTATCTGGTGAAGAACATGCAGCCGGAGGGGTTGTTCCAGGAATTGCGAGGACTATCCCTGGGCGAAGCACCTCTCTCCCGCTCCCTGACCGGAAAATTGCTGCGCGAGCTGGCGCGGGAGAGGCGGCCCGCAACCCCGTCGGTCTTGCCGGATGTTCTCTCCTCCCGCGAGACCGAAGTGTTGATCCTGATGGCGGAGGGGCTTGCCAATGCCGAGATCGCCTCCGAACTCGGCCTGGCTGTCAACACCGTCCGCAACCACGTGCGCAACATTCTGGCCAAGCTGGGGCTGCGCAACCGGGTCCAGGCGGCCGTCTATGCCGTGTGCGCTGGCTTGCTGTCCCCCCCTAGTTCTACCTGAGTTGCCACCTAGTCCTTCTGAACTATATGGGCCGGCGGCAAATAGTCCATTTGCGCTATGGACAGGGGGGGAGGAAGGGCGTATAATAAGCCGGTCAGTAACTGACCGGCGGTCAGCATGTCCTACTATCGCATTTTCATCCTTGCCAGTCACCCGCTCTTCGCCGAGAGTGTGGAAACTCTGTTGCGGGAGCAGCCCGGCTTCGAGGTCGTTGGGGTGGGGGGGATAACGCCAGAGACCTTTGCCCAGATTCGAGCGGCTGCTCCTGACGTCGTTCTGGTGGGTGCCTCGGGCGAGGAACAGGAACAGTTGGTCTCGCGACTGTTCCGCGAGATGTCCGGCATCAAGGTCGTGGGCCTGAACCTGGACGACAACCGCATTCGCACCTATTACCAACAGCAGAAGGTCGGTCGCCAGGTGGAGGACCTGATCGAGACGATCCGCCAGCCGCTGGAGTGGGGAGGGCCACGGCCGGCGGTGATGCGTATCTTTGCCGTGATTCACGGCCAGTACGGGCAACGGATTGTAGAGAACATCCGCGCCTACGGGCCGCGAGGGTGGAAGATCGAGTCATGGCGTCCCTCCCCCTTACCGGCGGTGGTCGATGACCCGGAGCAGTACCTGCCTTTGCACGTGCCACCCGCCGACCTGATCCTGGCTCTGGGGGAAAGCCACTGTGCTGCCCAGTTGATCCCCGACATCGCCCGCCGGGCGGGGGCGCAGGCAGTCATTGCGCCGATCGACCGCGCGGCGTGGCTGCCGGAGGGGTTGAGGCGACAGTTGCAGGAGCAACTACAGCGTATGGGGGTCGCGGCTGTTTTCCCGCGACCTTTTTGCTCTCTGACAGAAGATGGCTATAATCTGCGTCGTCAGCGGGTGGCCTATTCGAACCCCTGGATCTCGGAATTCGCCCGCTACTTTGGACGTCCTGTCTTTCACGTTCGTTGCGAGAATGACGTGGTGAAGGAGGTGCGTGTGGAGCGGGATGCGGCGTGTGGTTGCGCCCGCTTTGTAGCTGAGCAGTTGATCGGTTGGCCGGTGAAGGAGGCGGTGTTCCAATCTGGAATTTTCCATCACCACTATCCTTGCCTGGCGGGAATGACTCAGGACAGGGTGTTGGGGGATTCGCTCCTCCATCTCGCTGGTCATGTCATGCGCCAGGCCGTCGAAGCCGAAGTGGCGCCCCTTCTTCCCCGCCCTGCCTACCTGGTGCCAGAAGGGCGAAGTGAAACCGCATGAGTGACCCGGCTTGGGCCGGGAGAGATAAGAGAACCGTCATCTATCATCTAACCGAAGGAGGTCAAGAAATGCCTGTCAAGCGAGTTAAACCTGTTCCCAGCGACATCGAGATCGCTCAAGCAGCCGATATGCTTCCCATCCGGCAGATTATGGAGCAACTCGGGCTGGTCGAGGAGGATGTAGACCTGTATGGCAAGTACAAGGCCAAGGTTCATCTGGATGTGCTCAAAAAGCTCGAGGGCAGGCCCCAGGGCAAGTACATAGATGTGACCGCTATTACCCCCACGCCGCTGGGCGAGGGCAAGACAACGACAACGGTCGGCCTGACCCAGGCGATGGGCAGCGCGCTGGGCAAGAAGGTGATGTGCTGCATCCGTCAGCCCAGTATGGGCCCAACCTTTAACATCAAGGGCGGCGCGGCTGGCGGTGGCTACAGTCAGATAATCCCGATGGAGGACTTTAACCTGCACCTCACCGGTGACATCCACGCCATCAGCGTCGCGCACAACTTGGTCGCCGCCGCGATAGATACCCGCATGTACCACGAGAGCCGCCAATCCGATGAGGCCCTCAAGCGGCGCGGCATCCCCCGCCGGCTGGATATCGACCCCGCCACCATCACCTGGAACCGCGTCGTCGATGTATGCGACCGCACGTTGCGCCAGATCGAGGTCGGCTTCAACGACGCCACGCTACGGGATGGTTCTCCCAGCCCCATCTTCCCGCGCAAGACCGGCTTTGACATCTCCGTCGCTAGCGAGTTGATGGCGATCTTGGCCCTGGCGACCAGTCTCCGAGATATGCGAGAACGGGTCGGGCGGGTGGTATTCGCGCTGGATAGGCAGGGAAACCCGATCAGTCTGGAGGACCTGGGTGTCGCTGGCGCCGTGACCGTTCTGCTCAAGGATGCGCTGATGCCCAACCTGATGCAGACTCTGGAAGGGCAGCCAGCCTTTGTCCACGCCGGGCCATTCGCCAACATCGCCCACGGCAACTCCTCCATTATCGCTGACCAGATCGCCCTCAAACTGGCCGATTACGTGGTCACCGAATCCGGCTTTGGCGCCGACATAGGTATGGAGAAATTCTTCGACATCAAGTGCCGCTACTCTGGCCTCATTCCCAACGCAGTGGTGTTGGTGGCGACGGTGCGTGCCCTCAAGATGCACGGCGGCGGCCCCAAGGTCACACCCGGCGCTCCGCTGGACAAGGCGTACACCGAGGAAAACCTGGAGCTGCTGGAAAAGGGATTGGGCAACCTGGGCGCGCACATCAAGAATGCAACCCGCTTCGGCATCCCCGTCGTCGTGGCGGTCAACGGCTTTACCACCGACACCGAGGCCGAGCTGGAGATGGTGCGCGAGTACGCCCTGTCTCAGGGCGCGGAGGACTCGGTCGTCACATTCCACTGGGCAGAGGGCGGCGACGGCGCGGCCAAGCTGGCCGAGGCCGTGGTGGCAGCCTGCGAAAAACCGAGCGATTTCAAATTCCTCTACCCGCTGGAGTGGTCGATCAAGGAAAAGATCGAACACATCGCCAAGACCATCTATGGCGCGGACGGCGTCTCCTACGAACCGCTGGCCGAAGAACAGATCGCCAACTATGAAAAGGCCGGCTTTGGCAAACTGCCCATCTGCATGGCCAAGACCCACCTTAGCTTGAGCCACGACCCGGCGCTCAAGGGCGTGCCGACTGGCTTTACCGTCCCGGTGCGCGAGGTGCGGGCCAGCGTCGGCGCGGGCTTTATCTACCCACTGATTGGCAAGATGAGCACGATGCCCGGGTTGGCAACCTATCCGGCCTATATGAAGATCGATATTGACCCGGAGACCGGCAAGATAGTGGGATTGTCATAGCCAGAAACGGAGGTAAGGATTATGAGCAAAGTGGTGCTTGAGGTGCCGACCCTCTGGGCCGACCACCATGTCCTGCAAGTGCGGGACGCGCTGGTCAACCTGGAAGGCGTGAAAGAGGTGTACGCCAGTTCGGCCTGGAAGCAGGTGCTGGTGGAGTATAACGGCAAAAAGATCAAAAAGGAAGCCATCGAGAGAGCGTTGGCCGATGCCGGCTACCCGGTGGGCGGGGGAGAACTCCCCATGTTGATCCAACCTACTGCCAGGCTCAGGGACCCGCATTGGGCGGAGATGGACGCGCGCGGGACCGAGACCAACCAGGTCGATCGTGAGATGTCAGGCGAGTTCCGCAAGTATTAGGAGAAGAGAATATGGCGAAGAAGAAAGAATTGATACCCGAAGAGGCAAGCTGCGATCCGGCGGCCATCTCGCTTATTGGGTATGCCTGCGATGTCGGCATAAACACCAGTTTCGAGCGAGCCAAAGATATCACTCCATGTCCTATCGGCGCGGGTGGCCTTTGCTGTCGGAACTGTGCGATGGGGCCCTGCCGCTTGGTTGGGAAGACGGACCGGGGTGTGTGCGGGGCGACGAGGGAGACGGTGGTGGCCCGCAACTTTGTCCGCGGCGTGGCTACTGGCTCTGCAGCCCACTCTGACCACGGCCGCGACCTGGCCTACACGCTTCTGGAGGCGGCGGAGGGGCACGCGCCTGATTATGGCGTGCGTGACCCGTACAAGTTGATGGAAGTGGCCGGTTACTTGAACGTGGACACCAAGGATGAGGATGGAGAGAGACGTCCCATCAACGAGATCGCGCGCGATGTTGCTCTGGCCGCCATAGGCGAGTTTGGCCGTGTCAGGGGAGAGTTGCTCTACCTGAAACGTGCTCCGCAGAAACGGCAGCAAATCTGGCACGAGCAGGGAATCTCGCCCCGCAGCATAGACCGCGAGATTGTGGACCTGCTCCACCGCACCCACATCGGCAACGACCAGGACGCCGAGCACCTGCTGCAGGAGGCTCTGCGTTGTTCGTTGGGCGATGGCTGGGGAGGCTCAATGCTGGCTACGGATATCTCGGATATCCTCTTTGGCACGCCAGCCCCGGTGCTGACGCAGGCCAATCTGGGTGTGCTCAGCGATGATGAGGTCAATATCATCATCCACGGCCACGAACCGACACTTTCGGAGATGGTCGTGGCGGCAGCACTGGACCCCGAGCTGATCGAATATGCCAAGAGCAAGGGAGCCAAAGGCATCAACCTGGCCGGTATCTGCTGCACTGCCAATGAAACGCTGATGCGGGATGGCATACCCCTGGCAGGTAACTTTTTGCAGCAGGAGCTGGCTATTCTCACCGGCGCGGTCGAGGCGATGGTGGTGGACGTTCAGTGCATTATGCAGGGGCTGGTCCCGGTGGCGGACAAGTACCACACCGAACTGATCACCACCTCGCCCAAGGTCAAAATCACCGGAGCTACCCACATCCAGTTTGATGAGAGCAGGGCGATGGAGATCGCCAGAGAGATCGTCCGGCGGGCGATCGACCATTACCCCGAGCGGGGCGAGACCAGGATCCCCGATATCAGTAACCCCATGGTCCCCGGCTTCTCTCACGAGTACATCGACTATGCGCTGGGTGGCTTTTACCGTGGCTCCCTGCGCCCGCTCAACGACGCCATTATGGCCGGGCGCATCCGGGGCGTGGTCGCCAACATCGGCTGCAACAACGCTCGCATCCCCCACGATAGCCTCCACAATTATGTGGTGACCGAGCTGATCAAGCACGACGTGCTGGTCGTCGAGACCGGCTGCGGGGCCATCGCCAGCGCCAAGCTGGGGTATATGACCCCCGAGACAGCGTTCGAGATCGCTGGTCCAGGGCTGCGCGAGGTCTGCGAGACGGTTGGTATCCCGCCAGTGCTCCATATGGGCTCTTGCGTGGACAACTCCCGTATTCTGACGGTCCTTTCGCAGATGGCGACCGAGGGCGGGCTGGGGGAGGACATCGCCGACATCCCCGCCGTCGGCCTGGCACCGGAGTGGATGAGCGAAAAGGCGCTCTCCATCGCCACCTACTGTGTCGCCTCCGGGGCCTATGTCATCATGGGTGGTCGCAATCCCGTCTCCGGCAGTGAGGAAGTGACCCGCCTCATCAGCGAGGGCTGGGAGGAAAAGGTCGGCGGCAGGCTCGAGTTCGTCGAAGAGGGTGAGGAGATTGTCCGTCGAACGTTGGCGCACATCGACAAGAAACGGGCCGCGCTGGGCCTGCCAGAGTACGATCCTTCCCAGTGGGGCAAGAGTGGCGACGGTCGCATGCCCGAGCTCCTGGACCTGCCGTTCGAGGAGCGTATCGAGGCGATTTATGGCAGCTAGGCGGGGGTGGGAGGCCGGTGGCCGGGGGCGCATGGTCCGCCCTGCCGCCAGCCGACCGCAGCCAGCCTGCTGATAGAGAGGAGACGAACTATGAGCCGATATATTGCAACGCGAGCGATCCGCGGCGCTAACGGGCTTGTGGCCGAGGCGGACGCTCTGCTCAAAAAGGCCATCGCCGAGAAGGGGGCCGACACCCCCGTGGCCTTTCCTAACACGGCCTACTTTTTGCCGGTCACTTACGGCATGCTGAGCCACAAGGTCGAGAAGCTGGGGGATTTGGAGGTTTCGCTGGAACATGCCAAGAAACTCCTGCACCCGGTGCCGGAGGAGAACAGCTGGGTTCCCTATCTGGGCGAGACGCTCGACAGTGGTCAGGCGACTCTGTTGGCCGCGGAGGCTATCGAGGGCATCCGCTTTGCCCTCGGCGAGCAGCCGGAACCGTATCCCGGTTTGGAGTTGGCGGGCAGCACCGACTACCCTGGCTGGGAAGGGGATGGTCATCTCAACGGTCCCATCGACGACATCCAGTTGCGCTCTTGGGGTATCCAGTTGGTGGACGGCCGTATGCCGGGCTTTGCCGCCATCGTCGGTGCGGCCCACTCCAACGAGGCCGCCGTCAGCATCGTGCGCGAGCTGCAAAAGCGCAACATCCTCATCTTTCTCAGCGGCAACGTCAACGGGCGCTCGATCATCGATCAGCTCCAGGAGGAAGGGGTGGAGATGGGGTACGACACCTACATCATCCCCTTTGGGCGGGACACCATCTCTGCCATCTATGCGCTGGGATTTGCCACCCGCTCTGCCCTGACCTTTGGCGGCCTCAAACCAGGCCAGTGGCGCGAGATCATGATCTACAACAAGTTCCGCGTCTTTGCTTTCGTGCTGGCGCTGGGCGAGGTGGACGATCTGAAATACGCCGCCGCCGCTGGAGCCATCTCCTACGGTTTCCCCACCATCGCCGACACCATCATCCCCGAGATCCTGCCTACCGGCGTCACCCGCTATGAGCACGTTATCTCGATGCCCTGGAACGAGATCAATGCCCAGGACGATACCGAGCGGGCTGTCAAGCTGGTGCAGCGGGCTATCGAAGTGCGTGGCGTCAAAATCAAGATCACCGAGGTCCCGGTTCCCGTTCCCTACGGCTCCGCCTTCGAGGGCGAGGTCGTCCGCCGCGCCGATATGCGGATCGAGTTCGGTGGCAAGCACAGCCGGGCTTTCGAGTACCTGCGCATGGTGGATATGGACCAGGTTGAGGATCACAAGATCGAGGTCATCGGCCCTGGCATCGACGACAAAGAGGTCGGCTCGGCGATGGATATGGCTTTCATCATCGAAGTGGCCGGGCGCAAGATGCAAAAGGACTTTGAGCCGGTGCTGGAGCGGCAGGTGCACGACTTTATCAACGGCGCATCTGGTGTCCAGCACATTGGCCAGCGTGATATCGCCTGGATCCGCATCAGCAAGGTGGCATACGAGAAAGGGTTCAACCTGCGGCACTTTGGCGAGATCCTATATGCCCGCTTCCACGCCGACTTTGGCGCTATCGTGGACAAAGTGCAGGTCAAGATCATCACCGACCCCGACCTGCACGCCGAGTGGCTGGTAAAAGCGCGCGAGGCGTACGAGTTCCGCAACAAGCGCCTGGCCGATATGACCGACGAATCGGTCGATACCTTCTACGACTGCACACTGTGCCAGTCCTTCGCCCCCACCCACGTCTGCATCGTCAGCCCAGAACGGCTGGGGTTGTGCGGGGCCTACAACTGGCTGGACTGCAAGGCCTCCAACCAGATCAATCCCACCGGCCCCAACCAGCCGGTACCCAAGGGAGACCTGATCGACCCGGTCAAGGGATACTGGACCGGTATCAACAAGACCGCTGTCAAGAACTCGC
>JAOZPF010000098.1:0-627 GCA_029932895.1 Anaerolineae bacterium
CGTTGCTGGAGAAGACCCAGCGTCTCTGGCCGTTGCTGGCGTCGAGAGCGTACACCCCCCCGTCGGCCGAGCCAATGTATACCGTGGTGCCCAGAATAGCCGGGGAGGAGACCACGGGTCCATTCGTCCGGTACCGCCACACGGACCACCCGGAACGTAGGTCCAGGGCATAGACATACCAATCCTGCGAGCCGAAATAAAGAAGGTCGGGAGTGAGTAGTGGGGAGGAGAGCACCGCCCGCCGGCTACGGAACCGCCATGCCACTTTGCCGTTGACACCCACCGCGTAGAGCGACCCGCCGTTGTCGCCAAAGTAGATCGCCTCCGCGCCGACGGCTGGTCGGCCGCGGACCGCTGCCTCCGCCTCAAAGGTCCACGCTACACGCCCGCTGGTTGTGTTCACCGCGTAGAGGCGATGGTCGTCGGAGCCAAAAAAGACGTGGCCGAACTCGACCGCAGGTGAGGAATAGACACGCCCCTTGGTCGGGCAGGTCCACATCAAGCGTCCCGTCTCGGCATTGACGGCGTAGAGTCGTCGGTCCTGTGAACCGAAAAAGACCTTGCCCTCGGCCACGCAGGGGGAAGAAGCCACTCCTCCTTCGGCGGGGTACTTCCACTTGAACTTGC
>JAOZPF010000098.1:637-9489 GCA_029932895.1 Anaerolineae bacterium
TGAACGGTGGGGCTGGAGCGGACCTCATCCTCGCAGGCGAACTGCCACACTGCCATCTGCTGGTTTGGCCGCACCTCCACTCCCAGAACCTCAGTCAGTATCGCATCGTGGGCCGAACGGAGACCCATCAGTGCTCGTTTCATCTCTTCGGCTGAACTGAAGCGGCGATTGATGTCATATTCCAGCGCGCGGTTGATGATCTCTTGCAGCTCGGCCGAGACGGTTGGGTTCACCTTGTGGATGGGGCGCTCCTGGAAGGAGAAGGGTGGTTCCAGCCGTGGATCTTGCTTGCTCAACAGATGATGGAGGGTGGCTCCCAAGGCGTATATGTCGCCTCGCGGTTCGGCGATGCCGCGGTACTGTTCAGGAGGAGAGTACCCCTCGGTGCCGATCATGGTTCCCTTCTCGCCACTCTCAAAGACCTTGGCGATCCCAAAGTCGATCAGGCGGACACGCCCCTGGGCATCGAGCATGATGTTGGCTGGCTTCATGTCGCGAAAGATGACGGGGTTGGGCTTGTGGTTGTGCAGGTAGGTCAAGACGTCGCAGACCTGGATGGCCCAACTGACCACATGAGTCTCGGGCAAAAAGCCCTCTACCTCATTGAGGACTGTCTCCAGGTCCTTGCCCGAGATGAACTCCAAAACCAGGTAGGAGCGGTCGCCATCTGTGAAAAAGTCATAGACCTGGGTGATGGCGGGGTGGCTGAGAGTAGCCAGGATGCTGGCTTCGCGTTCAAAATTGCGCACCATCGTCTGCCGCACTGTAGGGTCGGTGGCAGTGTTGACCATCTCCTTGACGGCGCAAAACCGCTGCACCTTGGGAAAGTGCAAGTCCTGTGCTTTGTAGACGGTGCTCATCCCCCCGGTTCCCAGGAGCCCTATGATACGATAGCGCTTTTCCAGGACCGAGCCATCGACCAGTCTCCCTTCCACGTAGAGGGGTGGGGCGTCGGTTACGATGTGTCGTGTTTCCAATTCAGGGTCGGGGGTCGCCTCGCTGCCGATGGCGCGAGTCGAGAGCTCGTCATCAGAGGGAACGAGCTTTCCCAATTTTCCCAGAAGGCGGCTTTCTCCTTTCACAAGTGTATTATAGCCATATTCGGGACTTTGTGCAATGGGCATTTACTTGGCGGTTGCCGCCTCAGAACACCTATCTTTGCGGTCTTGGGGAGGCCTAGCCAGAAAACGCGATCGTCCCAATCCCGCTGGCTGTCGCCCTTGACAGAAGGGCGGGACGGGATATAATTGAGACTGTATCTCAATTACGGAGCGTGCCAAAAGTGAGAGAACCACTGGCTGATCGGTTGCGCGAGACGGGGCACAAAATCACCGGTCCTCGCCGCGCCGTGCTCCACGTGCTGGAGACGGCGGGGCAACACGTCAGCCCGGCCGAGGTGCTGGAACAGGGCCGGGCTATTTACCCTGCTCTCAGCCGCGCGACGGTCTATCGAACGCTGGACCTGCTGGTCGATCTGGGCGTGCTGCGGCCGGTCTGTACTGGCGCTAGGGGATCGCAAGTCGTTTTCGTCGAGGGGGGGCACCACCACATGATCTGCCTGGACTGCGGCGCGGTGATCCATTTCGATGCCTGCGCCATGGATGACCTGGGCCAATCCCTTGCGGAACGGTTTGGTTTCCAGGTCAAGAGCCACATGCTGGAGGTCTATGGCCGCTGCGAGGACTGCCAGAAAAAGATGCACGCTACAGCGCCGTCCCCAGCGTCCAGTTCTCCGCCCCGCAAAGGAGGGTAGATGGGCGATCGAATCTGCCACTCGCTTGTCGCTCTGACACTCGTGGTGCTGTTGCTGTTTGCTGCCAGCGGCTGCATCGCGGCCGGCAACAATGAGCAACCGCCCAATGGGTCCCTTTCGCCGGTGGCTCTAGGCGCAGGTGAGAAACTCCGGGTGGTCGCCACCACCAGCATCGTCGGCGATGTCGTGCAGAACATTGGCGGCGACCGGATCGAGTTGACGGTGCTGATGCCACCGGGCACTGACCCCCACGCCTTTGAACCCACGCCGCAGGACGCGGCGGCGGTGGCTGATGGTCACGTTCTCTTTGCCAACGGAGCCGGGCTAGAGACCTTCCTGGAGCCGCTGCTAGCAAGTGCCGGGGAGCAGACGCCGCTCGTCTCTCTTTCCGCCTCTATCGATCTCCTCCACCTGGAGGGTGAACAGGGCGAGGCGGATCCGCATGTCTGGTTTGACCCCCACAACGTGATCCTGTGGACCCATAGCATCGAGCAAGCGCTGAGCGCCCTCGACCCGGCCAACGGCGCAACATACAGGGCCAACGGTGAGGCGTACCGGGCCGAGCTCGAAGCGCTGGATGCCTGGATCGAGGAACAGGTCGCCCAGATAGACACAGTGGACCGCAAGCTGGTCACCGATCACGCGGCGTTCAATTATTTCGCCCACCGCTATGGCTTTGAACAGGTCGGCGCTGTTTTTCCGGGCTTTAGCACGCTGGCCGCGCCGTCGGCTCAGGAGCTTTCAGAACTGGAGGAGGCCATCCGCGCATCTGGTGTCCGCGCCGTCTTTGTCGGCGTGACGGTCAATCCGCAACTGGCCCAGCAGGTGGCCGAGGACACGGGCATCATGGTTGTCCCCCTCTATACCGGCTCGTTGAGCGGGCCAGAGGGGCCGGCCAATAGCTATCTGGCGTTGATGCGAACCGACGTGTCGGCCATCGTCGCGGCGCTGCGCTAGGGGGAGCGCTGGTATGCAGAATACGCGAATCTCGTTCTTTAAGCTTGCCCCTCACGAGGCGGGGGCCCCCATTCTAGAAGTGGCCGGGATCACCGTGCTGTACGATGGCCGCCCGGCCCTGGAGGATGTTTCCTTTCGCCTGACGAAGGGGGAGCGCGTGGCCGTGGTCGGCCCAAACGGTGCTGGCAAGTCCACGCTCTTCAAGGTGGTAGCTGGCGTGCTGCGGCCATCGGCCGGCCGTGTCGACGTCGCCGGGCATGGGCCGCGGGGGCACGTCTGCATTGCCTACATCGTGCAGCGCAGCCAGGTGGACTGGACGTTTCCGGTGAGCGTGAAAGACGTGGTGATGATGGGGCGCATCGGGCAACTGGGTCTCCTGCGTCATCCCCGCCCCAGCGATTGGGAGTATGTCCACCATTGCCTGGAGATTGTCGGCATGGCTGATCTGGCCGAGCGACAGATAGCCGAGCTGTCCGGCGGTCAGCAGCAACGGATGTTCATCGCCCGTGCTCTGGCCCAGGAGGCCGAGTTGATGCTGATGGACGAGCCGCTGACCGGTCTGGACACTCCCTCCCAGGAGAACATCTTTCGCGTTCTCGATGTGCTGCGCCAGCAGCAAGTGACGGTGATGGTCGCTACCCACAACTTGAGCCAGGCCACGGACCGCTTCGACCGGGTGATGTTGCTCAACCGCCGCCTGCTGGGTTTGGGTCTGCCGGCGGAGGTGTTCACCCCTGAACGGTTGGCCGTCGCTTACGGTGACCACCTACAGATGATCAAGACCAGTGAGGGGGTGGTGATGGTGGATGATGCCTGTTGCGGAGAGGAGTCGGAATGAACGGTCTGCTCGATAGCCTCATCGCCCCTCTCGCGTACCCCTTTATGGTCCGCGGCCTGCTGGCGGTCGTGATGGTGGGGGTCGTCTGCGCCACCGTGGGCACATATGTTGTGCTGCGCGGCATGGCCTTTTTTGGCGACGCCCTGGCCCACGCTATCCTGCCGGGCGTGGTAGTTGGCTACCTGGTCCACGGCTCGGCCCGCGGCCCGCTCTTCTGGTGGGGCCTCGGCACGGCCGTTCTCACCGCGATGGGCATCGGCGCGATAGGCAAGGGGGCCAGGCTGAAGCAGGATACCGCCATCGGCATCATCTTTGCCGGGATGTTTGCCCTGGGCATCGGGCTGCTCTCCACCGTCCGCAGCTATGCCGTCGACCTGGCCCACTTTCTCTTTGGCGATGTACTGGGCGTCTCATCGACCGATCTCTTGCTGATGGCTGTTTTCAGCGCGCTGGTGCTGCTCACCGTCGCTGCTCTTTTCAAAGAGTTTCTCGTTGTCTCCTTCGACCCCATCCTGGCCGCGACGCTGCGTCTGCCCTCCACCTTTCTCAACTACTTGATGCTGGTGCTGATTGCCATCGCCATCGTCGTCTCGTTGCAGACCGTGGGGGTGGCCCTGATGGTGGCTATGCTGGTGACACCCGCCGCCACGGCATACCTGCTCACCCGCCGCTTGCTGCCGATGATGGTCGTGGCCGGTTTCATCGGTGCCCTCTCCGGCGTGATGGGACTTTACCTCTCCTATTATGTCAGTGTGGCGTCGGGGGCGGCCATTGTGATGGTCTGTACGGCCCTGTTCCTATTGGTGTTGCTGTTTGTCCCGCGGCGGGGGGTCGTGTGGGCGCAGAGGCGAAAGCAGGAGGAGTAGGAACTGATGGCCAATGTCTACCTGGTGAGCGCCTGTTTGCTGGGCATCCCCACTGCCTATGACGGCGAGGGCCGGTTGGTGGATGAGCTGCGGGCGCTGGCGGCCGAGGGGCGGGCGGTGCCGGTCTGCCCAGAGGTCGCCGGGGGATTGCCCATACCCCGCCCGCCGGCCGAGGTGGTCGGGGGGAGCGGCGAGGATGTGCTGGATGGGAAGGCGAAAGTGGTCACCATCGATGGCGAGGACGTGACGGCGGCCTACATCCGGGGGGCAGAGGTCGCGCTGGCGGTCGCCCGCCGTTGCGGCGCGACGACGGCGGTGCTCAAGGCCCGCAGCCCGTCATGCGGTCCTTCCCACATCTATGACGGCACCCACTCCGGCGTCCTGGTTCCTGGTCGCGGTGTGACTGCTGCGCTGCTGCGCCGGGCGGGATTGGAGGTGGTTTCAGAGGAGGGGTTGCCCGGTCACCTCGGCTGAGGCCGTGCCGCTTTACAGCGTGGCGCAGATGGTCTCCAGCGTGGTTCGCGCCTGGGGCAAAGTTGAGCAAGCTGGTGAGCGTCTCGCATCCGTACTCATCGCAGTGAGCACAGTTGGGCAGACCGTGGTCTATGGCGCAAGCGCGAATGGCGCACTCGGCGCCGTGGCTGCACAGCCGCGTGCCGCCGGAGGTGCAGCCGTCGCAGAGGCAGTCGTCAGCGCTGATGGTCGAGCTGAATTCCTGGCTTCATTGGGCCGCCACCTTCTCCAGTGCTGCCATATCCTCCGCCTGTGTGGCGATATAGGCCGGGCGTTCGTCACAGGCCAGGCCGCAGTAGGCAATGATTTTACTCATCGGGCACTCCTTTCGCGCCAGGTTTCCTGGGCCAGGTTGTAGAACGTATGTTCTAATGCGCTTATTGTACTACAGGGTGACCGGGCTATCAAACGTGACGGGTGCGTTTCACTCCAGGGGCGAGCAGGTGTGTCGCACCTACCTCTGCCGGGCAGCCTGCCCCAAAACTGGAACGTACCCAGAGTCTTTACCCCTGGGGAGAGGTGATTGCCCCTCTTGCCTCTCTGGGGGGATGAGGTATACTGTTTTAGTAACCCCGTTTTACATCTAGGCAAGTGGCCGCTGGGGGCCTTGGTCATGCAGGTGGGACTTGTACGCTCCAAGCTGATGATACCATCACCGACCGGTTTGTTGCACCGGCCGCGTGTGTGTGATGTCATTGAGCAGGGCCTGGAGTGCAAGCTGACTCTCGTCACCGGACCGCCTGGCTATGGCAAGACGGCGGCGCTGATAGATTTTGCGCGGCACAGCCCTGTGCCGGTATGCTGGTACACCGCCGATGAACGTGACCGTGACCTGGGTATGTTCGTCGCCTATCTGGTCGGTGCCATCGCTGAGAGCTTTGCCGACTTTGGTGAACGGACGAGGACCAGGTTGGCTTCCTCTACCGACGAACTATTTCACAATCCGGCCGCCATCGCCGACGAACTGGTCAACGAGATCGTCGAGATCGACAAGCCGTTTGCCATCGTCGTGGACAATTATGAGCTTCTCGACGGCGGCCTGGGGATCCGTGCTTTTGTCCACCGGTTGCTCCGCATCCTCCCCGCCAATTGTCATCTGATGTTGGGCAGCCGCACGCTCCCCGATGTCCCCATCACCTGGTTGGTAGCCAAGCGTCAGTTAGTCGGCCTGACCGCTCGCGACCTCGGTTTCCGGTCCTCCGAGATCAAGCGACTCCTGGCACAGATGCAAATCGAGGTTTCCGACAGCCAGGCCGAGGCGGTGGTCGACAACTCGGAGGGGTGGGTGACAGGTGCTCTGTTGCTGGCCGACCTGGTGCGCGATGAGGGAGAGGCTCTGTTCACCAAGGGCAAGGCCACGGTGGAAACGTACCGCTACTTTGCCCGCGAGGTGTTGGAGCGGCAGCCGCCTGATGTCCAGCGTTTCTTGCGCACGTCGGCCGTGCTACGGGAGATGTCGCCGTGGATGTGCCGCCAGGTGCTTCGTATCCAGAACCCGCGCGGGCTGTTGGCGGAGGTAGAGCGTCGCAACCTCTTTATCACTCGTTTTGGGGAGGGAGGGGCGGCGACCTATCGCTACCACAGCCTGTTCCGCGATTTTCTCCACGAACAGTTGCAGCGCCGAGAGCCGGCTCTCGGCATCGAGCTGCACTTGCGCGCTGCCCGTCACTTTGAGCAGGAGGGCGATATAGACGAGGCGGTCTATCACTACCTGGCTGCGGAAGCCCATGACGAGGCCGTGGTATTGATGGAGCGGGTGGCGATGGAGTGGTTCACCAGGGGGCGGATTGGTTCACTCCTCTCTTGGGCCAGCAGTTTGCCAGAGGGATTGAGATCACGCGCGCCGCGCTTGTTCCTGTATCAGAGCCGAGTCCTCACCGACCGGGGGGAGTATCAAGAGGCGCAGCGGGCGCTGGTCGAGGCGGAGGCTGGCTTCCAGGCGCGGCGGGACACGGTCAGTCTGGCCAAAGTGCACACTCAACGGGCGACGCTGGCGCTGTTCGATGGCCGTTACGATGATGCGATGAATGAGGCGCGGGTAGCTCTGGGCATGCTCGGCGCCGAGAATGTCATGGAGCGAGCTGGTGCGCAGCGTCATATCGGCAGGGCCTGCATTGGGTTGGGCCATCTGGACGAGGGGATTGCCGAGTTGCAGAGTGCACTCGTGCTCTACCGCCAGGTTGGCAGCCCGTACGATGTCGTGAACTTGCTACAGGACCTCGTGCTGGCGCTTACCGCGCAGGGCGACCTCGAGCAGGCGATGGCTTACCTGGGTGAAGCGCTGCCCTTGTGCCGGCGGTTGGATGCACCGGCATTGCTGGCCGGAGTGCTCAACAATCTGGGATACCTCCACTACCTGCGCGCCGAGTATCGCGAGGCACTGGCGTTGTATGAGGAAGGGCTGATGGTTGCGCGACGTGGCGATATCCCATGGCTGCAAGCCAATATCCTCGCCGGAATGGGCGACCTCTACCGCGATGTTGGGGATTTCGAACGAGCCGAGCCTTTCTACGACGCCAGCTTGCGAGCGGCGCAGGCAAGCCGGCCCCGCTCGGTGATCTATGTCCTCACCGCCTGGTCGAATCTCTGTCGCTGGCGAGGGGAGGGTGCACGTGCCCGTGCCTTGTTGGAGAAGGCGCGGAGGCTGGTTCAGGAGAAGGGATTGGGTTTCGAAGAGCGTGTGCTGCTCGACATGGCCGAGGGGATCACACTGGCCGAAGACGGTCACCCCGAGGAAGGCGTTCAGCTCCTGCGGGACACAGTCCGTGCCCTGGAGCAGCGGCAAGCGGGCCGTGATCTGGCGCAGGCTCGTTTTCTTTTGGCCAAGGGCTACCTGCTTGCTGGCGACCGGTCGCGGGCCGTCGTCGAGCTGAGTCGGGCCGTGGAGCTCGCAGGCAAATTGGGATTACAGTTCGTTGCGGCCGAGGGGCGGTATGCCAGGCCGCTCCTCGAGGCCGGCAGCGCGGCCGGCCTGGCTGCATGCCGCGAGATCGCCGAGCGAGGGCGGCAGATCGTCGTTTCCTGGGAAGAATCCGCTCCGGAACCATCGGGCGGGAGAGAGGCCTGTCGCCTGGAGGTATATGCTTTCGGGGAAGCTCGTGTCGTCCGCGACGGACATGTGGTCACACCATCAGAGTGGCGGGCCGCCACTGCGCGGGAGCTTTTTTACTACATTCTCGTCAACGGGCCGCTGGGGCGCGACGCTATCGGGGCCGAATTTTGGCCCGAACTGACGACCAGGGGAGTGAAGGACAACTTTCACAACGCGCTGTATCGGGTGCGTCGTGCTCTTGGCACTGATGTTGTCGTGTCCGCAGAGGGGCGGTATCGGTTGGGAGATGTCGATTACTGGTTCGACGTCGAGGAGTTTGAAACCCTGGTCGAGAGGGCACGGCTCTTGCCGCCTCAAGATTGGCAGGCGCAGGAGCTGTGGAACCGTGCGCTAGCGCTCTATCGGGGTGATTTCCTGACCGAGGCGGAGCGGCCATGGGTTGTCCCCAAGCGGGAGACGCTCCGCGATATGTACGTCACGGCGTTGGTGGGGATGGGGGAATGCCACGAAGCGCGCGGCTGGTACAAGCGGGCGCTGGATGTCGCCAAACTGCGTGAGGATATTCACCGCCGTATTATGAGTTGCTATGCCAACGCGGGGCGACGGGCGGAGGCACTTGCCCAGTATGATCGTTGCCGTGAGGCATTACGGCGGGACCTCGGCGTCGAGCCGTCGACCGAAACGACCGAGCTCTACCGGCAGATCGCGGACCGGAGCCCGGACCAGGGTAGCTAATTTCTCCTTTTTCCCGATTTTCCCCCGAAAAGCCGCCAAAAAGCGGCTTTTTTGCTTCCATGCTCATCGCTATGCTCATAGGCATATGTTATGCTGTAATCAAATTGGTCCCGGTATAGGAGGATAAGCGATGGGAAG
>JAOZPF010000099.1 GCA_029932895.1 Anaerolineae bacterium
TGTTCATCCGCCGCGAGCCCCAGAGGACCGGTATTAGGCCAATGCCTGTGGCAACCCCGCAGATAAGCAACCCGCCCAGGCTGGACCGCAGGGCCGCGCTCCAGCTTCCACCGCCCGTCAGTTCCCCCAGCACCGGCACCAGCGCGACGACGAGGAGAAGCACCACCAACGTGCCCAGACTGATCCAGCGGTAGTGCACTTGGGCGATCAGCTTGATCACCACTCGCGTCATCAGCAGCAGCAGGAAAAATGAGAGCACCCCCGCCAGGACGATCGCCGCCACCGCCAGATAATAGGTCTGGGGAGCGTAAGAGCTCCACAGCGTGCTGATCATCCAAGCCATCCCCCCTCGCGTCAGGTGCAGTCCGGGGACAAAGAAGAACAAAAAGCCACCCACATAATAGACGACTTTGGAGGCCCCCTGGGAGATGATGAACAGCCGGTCGTCCCGCTGAGCGGTGGCGTGACCGGCGATAAAGCCGCCGATCCCCCCCGTCACCACCGGGAAGAAGGCAGCGAAAAGCCCTCCCAGTGCCCCGGCGAAAGTGCCGCGCATAAAAAGCCACACCGTCCCATCAACGCTGCGGGCGATGTGCTGGGGCGGAATCTCGACCTGTGCCAGCAGGTTCTGCAAAATCCACGGCACGGCAAAGAGACCGACGAACGCCGGCAAGAGATTCTGGTAGGCCGATGTCACCGGCAGGATAGAGCGGTACATCAGCACGAAACCCAGCAGGCCGGAGAGGAGAAACGTCA
Organism: Anaerolineae bacterium; assembly: GCA_029932895.1. Lineage (GTDB taxonomy): Bacteria > Chloroflexota > Anaerolineae > B4-G1 > DUEL01 > JAOZPF01. The sequence continues at coordinate 757 of JAOZPF010000099.1, forward strand.
CCAGCCCTGCCGTCAGGCTGCGCCAGCCATCCCACCAGCGCCGCAGTCCCGCCGGGGCGCGGTCGCTCCCCTTGGGCCACTCGGAGATGAGCATATAGGCGATGACGGTCCACAGGATCCAGTGCAGGTGCGGCTGCAGGATCGCCCGCAGCGCCGGAAAGAGGCGCGGCGCGATGGGCGTCAGCAGGGCCAGCACCGCGATCCCACCCAGGCTGCCGATGCCGGTCAACACAACAGCCTCGTAGCCGCGCCGCTGCATCAGGTATTTTTGCCCCGGCAGGACAACAAAGATGGTGGAATCGTCGGGGGCGGAGAGAAAGATGCTGGGAATGGTGTTGAGGATGGAGTAGGAAGTCACCAACCCCAGAAAGAACATCGCCAACTGCTCTGGCGGCAGTAACGGTCCCAACGCTGCCGTGCCCAGGATGATGAAACCGGCGACGTTATAGATGTGCAACGCCGGCACCAAAGAGAGCAGCGAGGCTATCAGCGCCCCCGCCACCGCGAATAACAACCCCATCCCTGCCTCTAGCGCTGACATATCCACTCCTCACCCATCGTGCGGCCCGCGCTCACGGCACCTCCAGCACCTCGACGTCATAGGGCAACGTGGGCACCACCTCCAGGTTGCTGTGATAAACCTGAACTGTACCGACGACGCGCACACGGCTGCCCTCTGTGCCCAGCCCCGCGTTATCTGGGATGCGGTCGAGGACGTTGCGCCAGATAAAGACGACCACCTCACCACTGCCATCGCTCAGCGAGACCTTGACCGCGCTCGCAAGCCCCTCGACGCGGACCACCTCGCCCTCGATCATCACCCGCTGTCCCTCGTCAGCACCGGTGAGCGAACCAATGTCGCGCGGTTCACCCCAGGCCGCAGCCGGCTCCAGCGTTTTGACCGCCCCACCCCAGGACGGCACCACCTGCAACTCTCCCTGGTACTCGCCCACCTCCCCCGTCGCCCGCAGCCGTGCTCCCAGGTTGATGCCGGATGCGTCCCAGCAATTGTCATAGACACTCTGCCACATCAACAACGTCACCTGACCGGTACCGTCATCGATGGTGAACTTGAAACCGGAGGAGAAGGACTCGGCCCCCACCACCGTCCCCTCCACCGTCACCTCCTGGCCCAGCAGGCCGTTCAACTCGCCGATGGTGGTGAGCGTCACCGGCTCCTCCGCCTCCCCTGGCGTCGGGCTGGGCTCGACCACGGTCGCTTCCGGCGTGGGGCTTGGGGCCGCCGTCGGCTGCGGCGTGGGCGATGGCTCCGCGGTGGGGGTTGGCGTCGGTGGGGGAAGCGTGGCAGTGGGGGAAGGCTCCGCCGTCGGCGTTGCCGCCGACCGCGTCGGCGGCAAACTCACCGGCTCTCCCGTCGGAGCCACCTCCTGCCCGTCCCCACACCCCACCAGCAACAGGACCGACGTCCCCAGCACGAGAATACTCACTACGCGAAGAACTGTGCGACGCATATCCCTACTCCCCCTCAACCACCACGTCCACCGGCAGCACGGGCACCACCTCCAACGATCCCTGGTACTCTTGCACCACACCGGCGGCCTGTACCCGCGCGCCAGGGACCAACCTCTCCCGGCCCGCTACCCGTTCGTAGACGTTCTGCCACAAAAGGAGCATCACCTCGCCGCTCCCGTCGCTGACCCAGACGCGGAAGCCATCGGAGAACGGCTCGGCCCGCGTCACCTCCCCCGCCACCGCCACCGCCGCGCCCGCGTCCTCCGCCGAGAGCGAGCCGATCTCCCGCAGCGCGGTTCCCGATACCCCCGCCGAGAGCACCGTCACGTCGGCGCCAGAAGAGGGAACCACCTGCAACGATCCCTGGTACTCATCCACCTCACCGCTGACCCGCACCTGCGCCCCCACGTTCAGCCCTGCCGGGTCAGTCAGTTCATCGTAGGCCGAGAGCCAGAGCACTAGTGCGATCTGCCCCGTGCCGTCATCGAGGGTGAACTTGAAGAGGGAGGAGAATGATTCAACCCCTACCACCGCCCCTTCGACCAGCACCTGGCTCCCCACCAAGTCGGCCGAGATATCACCGATGGAAATTGGGGTATTCGTTTCCACAACCGGGGCCGCACCCGTGCCCGCCGCCAGCACCTCCACGTCTATCGCCCGCTGCGGGACAATCTCCACCTCCCCGTGGTAGGCCGAGACCTCGCCCATCACCCGCACCCGCGCGCCCGCCGCCAGTTGCGCCGGGTCGTCCAGTTCGTCGTAAGTATCCTGCCACAGCAACACCGTCACCTCGCCCGTCCCGTCGTCCAGCGTGAATTTGACCCCCGCTGAGAAAGGATCCACTCCCGTGACCGTGCCATGTAGCGTCACCATCCGCCCCGCGTCGCCTGCCGAGAGCGCGCCAGCGTTCACCTCGGCAGCCACGACCACCGGCTCAGATAACAGCACCACGTCCATCACCGAGGCCGGGACGACCTGCACCGTATCGTGGTAAAGATCTACCGCTCCCGCCACATCCACCGATTGGCCCGGTTCGACGGGGAGAAAAGCGCCGGTCAGCTCCTCCAAACTCTGGGGAATGGCAACGTCGACCGCGCCGCTGCTATCTCGCAGTGTGACGAGCGTCAGCCCCTCGTAAGGCTGGCGGACCTCCCAGACCTGACCCCGCACCATCACCCGTCGCAGGTAATCCTCGGGCGTCAGCGAACCGATCTCCCGCTCCACCGCTTCGGGACGGACGATCTCCAGGTGTTCGGGGACGTTGAGCGTCATCGCCACGTCTTCCTCGCGCACCCGCAGCGTCCCCGCCACCGAGACCTGGTCGCCCAGTGCCGGCACCCGGCCCTCGGCGCGCAGCGCGTCCGCTTCCTTGCGGTAGGCAGCGACGCGGATTTCGCCAGTGCCGTCATCCACGGTGAAGGAGAGATAGCCAGAATCAGCATAGTAGGTAGGTCCGCGCACCACCCGCCCCTCCACTCGCGCGTAAGCCATGTTCATCGTCGCCCCGGCCTGCCCGGCCTGAATGAGGGGAACCTGGGAGCGGGTAGCGGCAAACCACAGCACCGCCAACCCGACCGTCGCCAGCAGGACAGCGCCGATTTTGACCAGGCGGATGGAGACACGTCCGCCGAGGTGGGCGCCGCAGTAAGGGCAGGCCTCGTAAGGGCCAACGTACCGTCCGCAACTGGGGCAATGGCTCACAACACCCTCCCGCAAAGATCGCAGTCGCTCCCGGAAGACAAGGCCAATCGGGCAAGAGTATACTCACTTTGGCGCATTTGTCCAACGGCAAGGGCAGACCTCTTCCCTTGAATGTTGGTGCTTTATTGCAGTAATAGGGCGAATTGGGAGAACAGTCCGTAGGTCACGCTTGCTGTAGGCACTCGTAGGGTTATACCTGCAAACGCTCATTACCCTGACCAAAATCATCTTTACAATCCGGACTGTAGGCTTTAGCCGGGATACTTGGCTTCCCATTGGAGCCTGGACTCCTCAACCCGGCTAAAGCCTATATTCCATAGTGACGCCGCGCTACAAGCGCGACCTCCAAGTTACGGCTTCCCCGTCTCCCCTGCCGGGCAACCCGTCCCAAAGTGAAATACACCCCAGTAGCTTGCAAAGTTGCCACTCGTGCCAAAGATGATATACTTGCCTTGCCGGCCCCGGCAAAAATTCGTGGAGGCATAGTGATATGCTCATCACCTTGACGATCAACGGCAAACGGGAGGACCTAACCGTCGCTCCCGCCGACACGCTGTTGCGTGTCCTGCGACGAGAGGGGTTCCTGAGCGTCAAGCACGGCTGCGAGGACGGCAGTTGCGGCGCTTGCACTGTCCTGGTGAACGGCGAGCCGCGCTCCAGTTGTGTCACGCTGGCTGCCCAGGTGGATGGGGCAGAGATCACCACCGTCGAAGGGCTGAGCGGGCCGCAGATGCGCGGCTGGAAAGGGAGCGCCCCCCTCCACCCCCTGCAGCAGGCATTTATCGAGACCGGGGCGATCCAGAGCGGCTATGACACCCCGGCGACGATCCTGGCAGCCAAAGCCCTCCTCGACCGCAACCCGAACCCCACCGAGCAAGAGGTGCGGGACGCGATCAGCGGGGTCCTCTCCCGCGAGACCGGCTACGTCAAGCCGGTACAGGCAATACTGCGGGCGGCGGCAATGATGCGCGGTGAGGAGGTCCCCCCCATCGCCGGCGCGCCGGAGGAATACCCGATGCCGGAGGAGCTTTTAGAGAGACCGCTAGAGTCCCCTCCAGAGACACCGGGCCAAGGGCCCCAGGTCCAACCACGCACTGTGGTCTTTCCCCGCCTGGTGGTCACCCCCGAGGTGGACGGCCTGGAGGTGGTGGGCAAGCCAGAGGAGAAGGTGGATAGCCTCAAGCTGGTACAGGGCAAGCCCGCCTTCGTCGCCGACGTGCAGATGCCGGGGATGCTCTATGCCCGCATCCTCCGCAGCCCTCACGCCCACGCCCGCATCAAGCGCATCGACGTCAGCCGCGCGCGAGCACTGCCTGGCGTCCACGCCGTCCTCACCTACCGGGACATTCCCCGCGTCCTCTTTTCCACCGCTGGCCAATCCCACCCCATCCCCGGCCCGCTCGACTTTGTCAGCCTGGACAACAAGGTCCGCTGTGTGGGCGACCGGGTGGCGGCGGTGGCGGCCGAGACGCCCGAGATCGCCGCGCAGGCAGTGGCGCTGATCGACGTCGAGTACGAAATCCTGCCCGCTCTCCTCGACCCCCGTGAAGCGATGAAGCCCGGCGCGCCGGTCATCCACGACGAACCGGATTATGTCCCCTTTGGCGAGTGTGACCCCGCCCGCAACCTAGCTGCCGAGATTCGCATCGAATTGGGTGATGTGGACGCGGCGATGGCGGAAGCTGACTTTGTCTTTGAGGGCGAATACGAGGTGCAGCGGGTGCAGGCCGCCCCCATCGAGCCCTGGGTCTGCATCACCTACTGGGACGAGGACGACCGGCTCGTCATCCGCACCTCCACCCAGGTTCCCTTCCATGTGCGGCGCATGCTGGCCCCTGTCCTCGGCCTGGACGAAAAGCGCATCCGGGTCATCAAACCCCGCATCGGCGGTGGGTTCGGCAACAAGCAGGAGGTCTACGAGGACATCCCCGCCCACCTGACCATTGTCACTGGCCGGCCAGTGCTGCTGGAATACAGCCGCGAAGAGCAATTCGCCGCCAGCACCGTCCGCCACCCCATGATATTCAAGATGCGTACCGGGGTCAACAAGGACGGCACCATCATTGCCAACGAGATGATCGCCCTCTCCGACACCGGGGCCTACGGCAACCATGCCCTCACCGTCACCGGCAACACCGGTCACAAGGGCATGTCCCTCTATGACACGCCCAACATCCGCTTCTGGGCCGACATCGTCTACACCAACCATGTCCCCTCCGGCGCCTACCGCGGCTACGGGGTTCCACAGGGCTTTGCCGCGCTGGAACCGCACATCGAACGCATCTGCCACGAGATGGGCTGGGACCCGCTCGAGTTCCGGCTGAAGAACGCTGTCAAGGCCGGAGCAGAGCACCCAATGAGCAAGGTGTGGAGCGAGGGGCGCGAGGCCCACGGAGAAGTGATCCATACCTGCGCCCTGCCGGAGGCAGCGATCCAGGGAGCGGCATCGTTCGGGTGGCGGACCGCAGACTACCACACTGTCCCCGGCTCCCCCCACCTTCGCCGCGGTCACGGCGTCGCCTTTGTGATGCAGGGCACCGCCATCCCCTACCTGGATATGGGGGCGGCCTTTATCAAGATCAACGACGATGGCTCCTTCAACCTCATGGTGGGCGCCACCGACCTGGGGACGGGGTCAGACACGGTGCTGGCACAGATGGCGGCCGAGATTCTGGGCTGCTCGGTAAGCGACATCGTCGTTACCTCATCCGACACCGACTTTACCCCATTCGACAAGGGAGCCTATGCTTCCAGCACCACCTACATCAGCGGCGGGGCGGTGGTGCGGGCCGCCCGTCAGGCAGCGGCGCAGATTCGCCAGGTAGCGGCGCGGATGCTGGGGGAGGAGAAACCAGACGACATCCTCCTGCGCGACCGGGCCGCCTGGAGCCCCGATAACCGCGCCGTGACGCTGCGCGAGGTGGCGCTAGAGAGCCTGCACCACTCCGACCAGATGCAGATCATGGGCATCGGCTCCTTCTGGAGCGAGTACAGCCCACCTCCCTTTGCCGCCCAATTTGCCGACGTGGTGGTCGATACCGAGACCGGGCAGGTGACGGTGGAGCGGCTGCTGATGTCGCTGGACTGCGGCAAGATCGTCAACCCTCTCACCGCCAGCGCGCAGATCGAAGGCGGGATGGCTCAGGCGCTTGGCTACGGCGTCAGCGAGGAGATGGTCTTTGACGAGCAGGGACGGTTGCTCAACCCCAGCTTTGACGCTTACCGCATCTTTCGCGCCGATGAGATGCCGCAGATGGAGGTGCTCTTTGTCGAGACCTGGGAACCCACCCACCCCTTTGGCGTCAAGGCCGTGGCCGAGATCCCGCTGGACGGAGTCGCCCCGGCCGTCGTCAACGCTGTATATGACGCCGTCGGTGTGCTGATCCCCGACATTCCGCTGACGCCGGAGAAGGTGTGGCGAGCGCTCAGGGGATAATCCCCCAGATCATTTCATCAAAAAGGAGTTATCATGGTCAAGATCGTTGCCGACACCTTGTGCAGCCTGTCCCCAGAGGTGATCCAAGAGCTAGACATCTCGCTCCTGCCACAGATCATTATCTTTGGCGAGGAATCATACCGCGATGACAGCGAGATCGACACCGCCACCTTCTTGCGCAAGCTGCGCGCTGCGTCCGTTCTGCCCACAACCTCCGCCCCTCCTCCCGCCCTCTACATGCCGATCCTGGAGGAACTGATAGCGGCGGGGAACACGGTCATCTGCGTCGGCCCCTCGGCCGAGCTGAGCCGCACCGTTCAATCCGCCCAGGTCGCCGCCGCCAACTTTGACGATGGGCAGGTCCACATCATCGACACCCGCAGCGTCGGCGCTCCCCTGGGCACCATCGTCCGCCAAGCCGCCACGCTGGCCCAGCAGGGGGCCGACGCAGAGACGATCCTGGCCCACATCCGCGACCTGATGGCCCGCCAGCGCCTCTACTTCTTGGTCGATACGCTGGAGTACCTGCAAAAGGGCGGGCGCATCGGCGGGGCCAAGGCCCTTTTGGGCAGCATCCTGCAGATCAAGCCGATCCTCGCCGTCCAAGACGGGCGCGTGGAGCCGTTCGAACAGCAGCGGACCGAAAAGAAGGCCCTGGCCCGGCTGCTGGAGCTGGTGCTGGAGGAATGTCCGCCCAGCGAGGACGCCTACCCCTGCATTATGCAGGCCGACGCCGAGGCCAAAGCGCAAGCACTGGCTGCAAAACTTGCCGCCGGGCTGAGCGTATCGCAGGTCCCCATCTACACCATGCCGCCAGCCATCGTCGTCCATGCCGGGCCGGGCGTGCTAGGGGTGGGGTTCTTTGTCGCTCCCCAACAGTAGAGTCAACCATCCCGCAGAAGGAGCACTGTATGGAGATTCACCGTGTTGACACGGGCAACTCCCGCGACGTGGAGCGATTCGTTCGCTTCCCCTTTCGTCTCTACCACGGGTCCAAGCAGTGGGTGCCGCCATTACTCTCCAGCGCGCGCAAGCAACTGGCCCGCGATCGGCACCCTTTCTACCGCCACTCCGACGCCGAGTTCTTTCTGGCGCTGCACGGCGACAAAGTCGTCGGGCGCATCGCCGTCCTGGAGCCTCGCCAGCGCAACGAATACCGGCACCGGCACGGAGCCTTTTTCTGCCTGTTCGAAACGGTGGAGGACAGCGAGGTCAGCCGCGCGTTGTTCGCCGCTTCCTTTGAATGGGCACGGAAGCGCGGGTTGGAAGAGATCAGCGGCCCCGAAGGGTTCTCCTCAGGGGATGGGCTGGGAACGCTGGTCAAGGGCTTTGAGCATCGCGCGGCGCTGCTGCAGACCTACAACTATGCCTACTACGACCGCCTCATCCAGGACTCGGGGTTCCACAAGCAGACCGACTATATCTCCTGTTACCTCTCACAAGATTTCAGGCTGCCGGAGCGCATCCGGCGTATTGCGGAAAAGGTCAAGGAGCGACGGGGATTCCGCATCCTCGAGTTCAAGACCAAGGGGGAGCTGCGGGCGATGGCCCCGGACGTGATCGCCGCCTACAACACCGCCTTTGTGGAGAACCGCGAGTTCGTCCCCGTCACCGGCGAGGCGGCCGAGCGGCTGGCCCGGCGGCTGATCGATATGACCAAACCGGACCTGGTCAAGGTTGTGGCCAAGGGCGACAAGATCGTCGGCTTTGCGCTGGGCTTTCCCGACGTGTCGGCGGCGCTACAACGCTGCCAAGGCCGGCTCTACCCCTTTGGCCTGCCCCTGCTTCTCCTAGAAACCCGCCGCACCGACTGGATCAACTTTAACGGCGGTGGTATTCTGCCCCAGTATCAGGGGCTGGGAGTGAACAGCATCCTGTACGACGAGATGGACAAGATGTTTCACCGGCGAGGTTTCCGACACGCCGAGATCGTACAGGTCAACGAACAGAACACCAAAATGATGCAGGAGATGGAAGCACTGGGGGTTGAGCTCTACAAAACGCACCGCATCTATCAGCGGAAACTCTGATCTCTGGTAGCGGCTTTGACCATTAGGCAGTCGGGAGGTGAACTGACAATGATTGAAAAACGACAATGGCTGGCTCTCGTCGC
>JAOZPF010000100.1 GCA_029932895.1 Anaerolineae bacterium
CGGACGACTGAGGATCACCGCCCGGCGGCGGGTCCCGGCCAGCCAGGCGCGGAGGGTGGGCGTGGTGGGACGCACCCCCTGAACGGCGACAAAAGCGTTCAGCGCCGTTGGGTCCCCATAGAGTTGGTAGTTACGCAGGAACCACCAGCCGGAGAGCAGGATGGCGACCCCCACGGCGATGGGCAGTCCCACCAGCAGGGGGCGCAGGCTGCGGCGGCGGAGACTGACCCAGGCCAGGAGGCAGGCCAGGAGGATCAACGCGCCCAGGCCGCTCAGCTTGGTCAGCAGGAAAAGGCCGGTGACCAGTCCAGCCAGGCCGTAGCGCCAGAGGGGCAGCCGCCCCTGCAAACCGTCGCGCACCAGGCGCACGAACAGCAGCAGGCTGAGGCAGCCGACGAAGGCGGCCATTCCATCGTTGTTGGCGGCGCTGCTGACAAAGAGGAACATGGGGGTGAAGGCGGTGAGGGCAGTCGCACCCAGTGCCAGGTCATCCTGGCTGGGGAACAGATCGCGGGCCAGCAGATAGGTCAGGAGCACCGTCCCCGCGCCCATCCCCAGGGTCAGGAAGCGGATGAGGTGGATCGCCAGCACGGAACCGTGCCAGGGGAACCGCTCCCGTTGTGGCAGGTGGATCACCAGGTTCTTGTTGCAGACCTGTCCGGGGTTACCGATGAAAGCGTGCCAATTCATCCAGCGCAGGTCGTGAATGTCGGAGGTATCTATCCAGGAGGTGAGCGCAGCCATCAGGGCGTAATAGAGTGGCGGTTGTCCCCCGTCCTGCAGCCAGGGGCAATCATCTGGCTGTGCCCGACAGCCCTCTGGGTCCAGCACCGGTAGGTCGTGGTGGGTTTGGACGTACTGGGTGTAGGGATAGTGCTTGAACTCGTCCGAAGCCTCCAGGGGTGGGGTGGAGAGGCTATAGACGACCCCCAGGGTGAGATAGGCGGCCATGATCAGCCAGAGCCAGCGGGAGCGGGTCATCGCACCTCCAGCGTCGCCACGGGGATGGCGTTCTCGGCGAACGGGTTCCCGTCGGCGTCCGTCGCGTCCAGGCGCGCGTCGGTCGTTGGGTCGTACAATCCCACCTGGAGGAGAAGGGTGGTGGTGGGGAGATCGGCGGGGAGGTCCAGCCGGTGCGGGTCGCGCACGACATCACCTGCCATCCAGTAGGCGGTGGGGTACGCGCCACCCAGCGGAGGCGCGTCCGCCTGGGCGACCAGTTGTCCCTGTTGGTCGAGGAGGTGGACAAAAACCGTATAGTTTGCCGTCACAGCTTCCTCGCCTTGCCAGACCAGGGTGACGGTGAGTGTCCCTCCGGCTTCCAGCCGAGTGGCGGAGAGGTCTGCTCCGACCAGCGTGATAGCCTGGCCCAACCGGGCCTCAACGGGATGGCTGACGGCGGTGGAGGGTGGGTGGAGGGGGCGCAGGGGAACGACATCGAGCAGCAGGGTGCCCGGCCAGGGCTCGCCGGAGGGGAGGGTGAGTGGTAGGGGCGGCTCGCCTTGCACGCGCAGGCCAGCCTCCAGCCCCATCAGGACCGGCGTCTGGGCCGCCCCGTCCACAGGGAGGGTGTACCGGTCGCGGTAGATCACTCCCGGCTCCCACAGGTCGGGGGGGAAGGTGCCGCTGCCGGGGTAGCCATCGGTGCCGCCGATACGCGCGCCGTCCCGCCCCAGGAGCCGCACGTGGGCCACATAATCGGTGCTGACGTGCTCTGTAGTGAGCCAGTAGAGACTGACGTCCACCCGGTCCCCGGGACGGGCCTCCTCGGCTTCGATGCGCCCGCCGATCAGGCGGATGGGGGTCCCATCCACCGCGACCGTAAAGCGGGTCATATCGGGGGGCAGGTCGGCCTCGGTCACGGGTTGAGGAGGGGCGTAGGCGGGGAGGATGAACAGAAAGAGGGAGGCCAGCACCGCGGTCAGGTGGGCGGCGGCGAGTGTCGCCGCCAGCGGTGGTTCCGCCCGGCGGCCGACCAGTTGGGATAGCCCCAGCATCAGCAGGGTGGAGATGGCAGCGCTGGCGGGGATGAGGTAGCGGCCCTGCGCGCCGAGGACGATCATGATAAAGCGGTAGGCCGAGCCAAAGACGAGCAGGAACGAGACGGCGACGATGGTCAGCCCAGATAGGTTCACTCTGCTCGAGCGCCGCTTGCGGACGACCCGCACCAGGAGGAAGAGCAGTCCTACCGCTGCCAGCCGCACTAGCACCCACCATACTCTGTACATCCACGGGGCGACGGGAATATTGAACCAGCCGAACATCGCCCAGTAGGACATCTCCAGCCCCTGCAACTGGGGAATGACCTCCAGGAGGCCGATGGGCTGCGGGCGGACCGTGGCGGTGTGGCTCAGCCAGGCGTTCACCCCCATCCACTCGCCATAGAGCAATCGGTTACGAACGAACCACCAGCCGCAGACGAGGGCGGTGGTGGCAAAGAGGAGGAGCGAATTGCGAATTGCGAGTTGCGAGTTGCGAGGGGCGGATTGCGAGTTGCGGAATGCATCCAGGAGGAGGGCGAGGGCGACGGCGGGGGCCAGGGTGAGGCCGCTCAACTTGGAGAGGATCGCCAGCCCCAGGGTTGCTCCCAGGAGGATAGTTCCTCGCCGGGAGAGGCCCCGCACCGCCAGGCGGGTCGCGCCCCAGATGGTGAGGGCACCAAAGGCGGCGACGGCTCCGTCATTGGCTACGCGCGCGCCGGTAAAGACGAGCATCGGGGTGAAGGCGGTCAGCGCTGCTGCTCCCAGGGTGAGCGCGGGGGCGCGTCCCTGTGTGAGCTCCCACGCCGTGCCGTAGGTGCCCACTACGACCACTGCCCCCAGCAGTGCCGAGACCAGCCGGGCGATGTGCACGGTCAGAGGGGTAGAGTGCCAGGGGAAACCCTCCGCTTCCCGGTCGTGCACGAGCAGGTTCTTGTTGCCGACAGCGTCGGGGAAGCCGATGGCGTGGTAGGGGTTCTTGCGTGCCCAGTCCTGGTAGTCAGTGTCGTCGCTGATCCAGAAGGTGATGGCAGCGGAGAGGGCATAGTAGAGAGGGGGGTGGCTGGCGACGTAACCGCTGACCCGTTCCCCTGATGGTGTTCCCTGTACCGGCAACCCGCGTCCCTCGGTCAGCTCGTGGATGTAGGCGTAGTGACCGCCCTCGTCGGGGGTCTCAAAGATGGGGATGGTGACGCCGTAGAGAATGGCGGCGGCAAGGTAGGCCAGGACGAGTGCGGCAGCCCAGCGGTGTTCTCGCAAAATCCGGCTCATCTGGGTACCTCTATTGTCTCTAACAGTACACGTCCATCCGGCGTAGCTACCCCGTCCACTACCGTTGTCAGCCGCTGGCCCGTACTTCCGTCGTACAGACCGATATAGATGCCGTACTGCCCCGGCTCCACGTCGTCCAACGAGATCTCGTGGACATCGGCGACGATCTCGCGGGGGCGCCAGGTGTTTGTTGGGCGGAGCCATTCTCCTGGCACGCCGTCCGTCTGCGCCACCGGCGATGTGTCCGCCAGTCCCACGTGGACAAAGACGAGGTAGCTATCCTGGGGACGCTCGTCCGCCTGCCAGTAGAGGGTCAGCCTGAGCTGGGTGCCGTCGCGAGTGAGGTCATAGCCCCGCAGGTGAATGGTGGCCCCCATCGTTGCCTCTATGCGGCGAGCCGACGGCGGCATATGGTGAGAGGCCCGTGGCCACTCGATGACAAAGGGGAACAGATCGCTCGCCGGTCCTATGGGAGTGTTGTCCTCGTCCGCCACCAGCAGTCTGAGCCGGTACCTCCCTCCGGGAAGGAGAGGCGACACCTGGGGACCATAATGGTCGGCTACAATCAACCCCAGCGGCCAGTTGGGAGGAGGGTAGGTGGGGGAGAGAGTGACCTCTTCTTCCTGGGCGACTGTGCCGTTCGAGCTGATGAATTGGAGGAGGAGGTGGTACGTCTCTTGCAGTGCTCCCCCTGCACGCCAGTAGCATTTGAAGGGAACCGGATGACCGGGGGAGAAGCGTTCCCCTCCCGGTTCGCAGCGCAGCAGTTCCAGACCCTGGTCGAACACTGCCACAGGCTGCACTGCCTGCACCCAGGCCGCTTCTTGGGCCGTCGTCGAGGGGATGACCTCTATCGAGGCTACCTCCAGCTCCTCTCCCTCTGGGGATGGTAGCGTGGTGCCGTCGGGGCCCAGGACCTTTAGAATTATGGTGTAGTGGCCGGGAGGAGTCCCTATCGGGACGGCGACTCCGCGCCGTTCTGTCCGCTCTTCGCCGGCGGGCCAGGGCGCGGCGGGGCAATCGAACGGGGCGGGGTGGAAGGCATTGGACGACCACACCCAATCGTCATCTCCTACTAGGTCCAGTTGCATCTGGACCGTGCCGTTCACCTCTTGCAGCGATTCCCATTCCAACGTCACCAGCACGCCATCTCCGGGAGCCACTTGGAGGCCGGCGATGTCTGCCCGGCGCAGGCGCAGTGTGTTGCCGAAGGAAACGTCGGTGGGACGGGCGGGCTGCCAGGCCTCATCTGGCGGCTGGCGGTAGTAGAGGGTCAGCCCACTCTGCGCCCACACTTGGTAGGAGTGGGCGTACAGCCAGCGGGCCACAAAGCGGTCGGGGTCGGTGGCGTTGAGTGAATCGTACGAGACCCAGGCGCGTGGCGAGTGGGTCCAGACATTCTGCAGAGTTGCCTCGGCCCGGGCCGGATCTATGCCGGGAGGAGCGTTATGCGGGATCAGGACCAGGTGGACGTCACCGGGGCTATAGTACGTGAGGAGGAGCGCCTGCCACGGTCCGTTGAGTATCAGGGGGTCGCCGGGTCGTGCCTCCTGGCGTATAGTTTCCACCCGGGCGCGGTAGGTGCCAAAACGGTCGCTGTAGAGTTCGGGCAGCGCCGAAACGGTGGGCAGGAGGACGGCGGTCAGTGCCAGCAGCGCCAAAGGCCAGCAGCGGTCTTGCAGCCAGGCCACCGTTGCGGCTATAGCCAGGAAGAGGGGTAGCACAATTCCAATGACGTATCGTCCCTCCATCAGCACCGGCAGGGCCAGGAGGAAAACCAGGGGGAGAAAGAGCAACAGCCCGACCAAGAGCGATCCGGCTCGGCCCAGCCCTTGCCACAGGCGGCGTCTCCCCACCAGAACCAGGCCCGTCAGTGCTGGCAGGCCGACGGCAGAGAGCGCCCACCAGTTCAGGTGACGGTAGGGCCCAAACATCACCTCGTTGATGACTCGCACCAGCCCCTGCCAGCGGAGGTTGCTGGAAGGACCGTGTTGCAGGATGGACAGAAGGGTCGCGCCCGGCCCGGCTCCGGTGGCCCACACGACCAACAGGAGCAGGGCTGTCCCGTGTATAGCTGCCCATCCGGCCCACAGGCGGCGATACCGCCGTCCACCGGCGATGAGAAAGAGATTCTCCACCACCACGATAAAGGCAAAGTAATAGTGAGTACAGAGCCCAGCAGCCGTGGAGAGCACAAAGGCTGACCAGGAAGCGCGGTCGCTGCCTTGCAGGAGTCGCCAGAAAAAGTGGAGGGACAAGAGGCTGCAGAGCACCACCAGGCTGTACATTCGAGCGGTCTGAGAGGCCCAGATATGGGAGGGGGAGACAGCGAGCAAAAGCCCCGCCACCAACCCGACCCTGTGCCCCATCCAGGCCGTTGCATAGCGGAAAAAGAGGGCCACCGTCGCCGCGCCGATCAGCGCGGAGGGGAGCCGCAGGGCGAACTCGCTATTGCCCGCCAGGTGCATCCAGCCGGAGAGAAGTAGGTAGTAGAGGGGCGGGTGCTCCCGGATTGCCCCGCGCAGGTAGGTGAGCATTTCCAGGGGAGGGCGGCGGGCGATGAAGAAACTGGCGACCTCGTCAAAGCCGAGTTCCCATCTGCCCAGCCAGTGGAGCCGCAGAGCAAAGGAGAGGAGGATCAGCCCCACGGCGGCCCAAGAGAACGCGGTTCGTGATTTCACCGCGTCACCTCCAATGAGCCGATGGGAACTGCATCGGCGGGGAGCCGTGTGCCCTGGCGGTCGAAAGCCGGCAGCCGTTCTCCGCTCTCCAGGATGTACATACCTACCAGCAGGTGGTACTCGCCGGGGGACAGGCCGGTGGGGATGGATAGGGTGTGCACGTCGGTGATCACCTCGCCGACGTCCCAAAAGCTGGTGGGGTAGGCTCCGCCTTGGGGCTGGGTGTCGTCTTGGGCGTAGGGCGGGCCAGCCGGGGCGGCGAGGTGGACAAAGACGGTGTAATCGGCGGGCACGGGAGCCTGGGTGGTCCAGTAGAGGGTGACTGTGAGGGGCTGTGAGTCGTGCACTGTAGTTTGAGCGATGTCGTACCCCAGCAGTGTGATCTGGTCGCCCAGGTTGGCGTCCACCTGGTTGGGCACCGCGACGGCGGGGTAGGTCGGCTTCACTGTCTTGACCCGGCTCAGCAGCACCAGGCCGAGCGGCGCGCCGCTTGCATCGCTGGCCGGCAGCCGCTCGTCGCTCTGCGGGTCATACCAGCCAACTTCGAGGCTGTAGACAGCGGGGGCGGGGGCCCACGTCTCGACCGGGACGTGCAGCAGGTCGCAAAAGGCATCCCCAGGTCGCCAGCGGCTGGTTGGGTAGCGGCCCAGGCCGGGGTGGGTGTTGCGTGCGCCGACAATGCTTTCCTGTGGGCCGAGAAGGTGGACAAAGTAGGCATAATTCTCGTCCGTGGCGGCGATGGCCTGCCAGCAGAGGGTGACAACGATCTCGCTGCCGGGGCGGACGCGGTCGCTGGAGAGCGAGTAACCAACCAGGTGGATTGTGTCGCCAAAGCGGACGTCGGCCGGTTGGGTGCGGGCGGCGACCTCCTCGGCGCTGAGCAGCGGCGGCGGGGTGTAGGCGGGGCGGAGCACGCCGACCAGGGCCAGGGTCGCCAGGATGAACATCGAGGCAGCCAGTGTTGCCGCCGCGCGGCGACGCGCAGGGGCGGGGAACCATTCGCTCACTCCCAGAGCGTAGAGCGGGGCCAGTATAGCCAGGGAGACGAACATATATCGTCCAAAGTCGGCGGCGGCGCTCACCGTCATGCGGGCAAAGTTCACCAGGAAGGCCACCAGTGGGGCAGTGAGCAGGAGTAGCAAGGTGGCTGGCGGGCACTCCCAGCTAACCCGCCCGGAACGGCGACGGGCATAGAAGAGGGCGAGGCCGCCCAGTGTTGCCAGACCTAGCAGCCGGGCCAGGCCGTAGGTCCAGGGGAGTAGTGGTATCTGACCGTAGCCAAAGACACCCCACAGCGAGTCGTGGAGAAAGCCCAGTTCGCGGGTTGCCGCCAGGAGGTCGGGGGCGTTCTCCCGCACCCCCCACACACTTGTCTGGCTGACCATGCTTGTCGGCTCGCCGTAGAGGAGTATATTGCGGCCCAACCACCACCCTCCGGTCAGGAGGGCGAGGGCGAGGGCGACACCGCCCAGGCGTAGGAGCTCCCGCCATGCGGCGCGACCGCGGTGGGACAGGGGGGCGTATAGCAGCGCCAGCCCCGCCGTTGGTGCGACCAGCAGGCAGGTCAGTTTGGTCAGCAGGGCCAGCCCCAGTAGCAACCCCAGCGCGGCGGCGCGGCGCGTGGTTGGACCGCGCACCAGCAAGAGCGATGCCACGTATAGAATCGCCGCTGCCACCAGATTTGCCAGCGCGTCGTCGTGGACTGAGCTGCTGATAAAGAGGAACATCGGGTTGAGGGCCACCAGCGCCACCGCGCCCGTGGCGACCTCCAGGCGGTGGGGGAAAAGCTCGTGCGCTGTCCTATAGACCAGGAGGACCGTTCCCGCGCCCATCAGCAATGAGAGCCAGCGCACCAGGTGGACCCCCAGGGCCACGTCGTGGTAGGGGAACGCTTCCAGGCTGGGGTCGTGGAGGTAGAGATTCTTGTTGTCCACCCCAGCCTCCCACGAGCGGAAGGCCCAATAGGGGTTGACGTGCGCGATGATGGTTTCTCTGTTTTCGTCCCCCACCCAAAACGTCAGCAACGCTCCCAGCACATAGTAGAGGGGCGGGTGGTGGGCCTTGGTTGGTTGGCCCGGTTCCAGCACCGGCAGGCGATGTTCCTCCACTAGGAAGCGGATGTTGGCATAGTTCAGCGCTTCGTCCGGGCTTTCGAAAATGGGGTTGACGACGGAATAGGCAACGCCCAGTGCCAGGTAGAGGGTCAGCAGAGCGACCAATGTCCACCGTGCTGTGCGCTCGCTCATGGCAAGCTCACCTCTGTCAATGGCACGACATCGTCGGTCGTTCGCTCGCCGCTCGTGCCAATCGCTGGCAGCCGGACGCCGCTCTGCAGTAGGTACATTCCCACTTGCAAGTGGTACTCTCCCGGCAGGATGCCGCTGCTGGGGATAGAGCGCTCGTCGGCGATCACCTCGCCAGGTGACCAGAAGGAGGTGGGATAATCCCCGCCGACGGGCGGCCCGTCGCTCTGGGCGACGATGCCGTCACCAGGGCCGACCAGATGGACAAAGACCGTATAGTCCTGTTCCAGCGGAGCCAGGGAGGCCCAGTAGAGGGTCAGGGAGAGCTGACCAGGGGAGCTATCCACGCTGTAGCCGACGAGGGCGATGTCATCCCCCAGGCGGTAGTCGACGGGCGTGGCGTAGGCGGGGACCTCCTCCGTGGAGGAGATCTTGAGCCAGCCGGCGGTGGCCAATGCGACAGGGTCGCCTGCCCGGTCCGCTACCGCTAGCCTGTGCCCGTCGGCGGGGTCGTAGAGGCCGAGGTCGAGCCGCAGCCTGGTGGGCGAGAGCGCGGCGGGGTCAACGGGGATCGGGACTGTGTCGCGGATGATCTGTCCTGGCTGCCAGAATGAAGTGGGGTAATGACCCAGGCCGGGGTAGGTATCCCGCTGTCCGACCCTGGCCTCCTCCCGACCAAAGAGCTGGGCAAAGAGGACATAGTTGGTGGAGGTGGTTCGCAGCGGTTCCCAGGTCAGTGTCACCCGTACAGTGTCGCCCGGTTCGACGGCCTCGCGGTCCAGGTCATATCCCAGCAGCCGGGCGAACGGCTCTTCATCCTGCAGATAGACCCAGTCCAGCCGGTGTGCTGGCTCTGGCGCGGTGGTCGTCTCGTAGAGCGGCGGGCGGGTATAAGCGGGGGCGAGAAAGCAGGCGAGCCCGGCGATGCCCAGCGTCAGCATTGACGCTGTGATGGTTAGTGCTAGGCGGGACGCGCGGCGGCGGCCCACCCAGGCGTCGAGGCCGGCGTAGAGGAGCAGGCCGATGGCTGGCAGAACGGGAAAGAGGTAGCGGCCAAAGTTGGGCATGGGGCGGAGAAAGCGGCGGACGATCATGGGGAGGAGGGTGAGGAGAAAGGAGATGGCGAGGAGGGAGAGTTGCGAGTTGCGAATTGCGAGTTGCGAATTGCGAGTTGCGAGTTGCAAGGGGCGGATGGCGAGCCGGGCCAAGCCGAGGAGAGCGACGAGGGTGAGAAGGTCGAGTAGGTCATAGATCCAGCGGGAGAGGGGAATCTGGTTATAGCCCAGGCGGC
>JAOZPF010000101.1:0-4175 GCA_029932895.1 Anaerolineae bacterium
CCGCTGGGGCATCGAGTACCCCTCCGGCTGGCCCTACTGGCTCTTCCAGCCTCTGGCTATCGGCAGTGGGCAAAACATCGTCGGCGAGAGCGACACCGAGGTCTACTTCGACAACCCCGACGTCATCGAGGCGGTCCAGTTCTACATCGACCTCTCCGCTGTTTACGGGGCTATGCCCGCGGGCGTCCAATCCGTCTGGGGCCAGGCTCCGACCGACCTCGCCAGTGGGCAAACGGCGATGATCGTCCACTCCAGCGGCAGCCTGACCGGCATCCTGGACCAGGCCGACTTTGAGGTGGGCGTGATGCCCATCCCCGGTCAGGAAGAGGGGACCTATGCGAGCGTCCCCGGCGGCGGCAACCTGTACATCATGGCTGGCGCGCCGCAGGAACAACAGGATGCCGCCTGGCGCTTTATCCACTTTTTGACCGCGCCGGAGCGGGCCGCCGACTTTAGTATTCAGACCGGCTACATCGCCACCCGCCAGTCTGCCTACGACACCACAGCGATGCAGACCTACCTGGCGGACGTCCCTCAGGCCGCCGCCACCCGCGACGCGCTCCAGTACGCTGGCGCCGAGTTCTCGGTGCAGGACCTGGGCGAGGTGCGCAACATCTTCCACGACTACTTGCAGCGCGCCTATAACGGCGAGATGGATCCCGCCGCGGCGATGGCCGCCGCTCAGACAGAGGCCGACGCCGCTCTGGAGCCATTCCGCTAATCACCATCGCACCAATTGCATCTACCGCGGCAGGGTGTCCGCTGCTGGACACCCTGCCACACCGGGAGAAGGTGTTATGAACATCTCCAGGCCCAGAAAGCGGCGTACGGCTTTACTCCCTTACCTGCTGCTCCTGCCTACCGTGGTGTTCGTTGCTCTCTTTACCGCCTGGCCCACGCTCCTATCCCTCTACCAAAGTTTCTTCCGGCAGCGGCTCAACATCGCCCGCTTCCGCGAACCGACGTTCATCGGCCTGCAAAACTATATCGACCTGTTCAACGACGAGCGGTTTTTGCGCGTCCTCTCCAACACACTGCTTTATGTGCTGGGCACGGTGCCGCTCAGCATCCTGTTGGCCTTTCTCTTTGCCCTCATCATCAACCGCAAAATGCGCGGCATCGGGCTGGCACGACTGGGTTTTTTCTACCCCACCATCCTCCCCATGGTCAGCGCCGCCACTATCTGGCTGTTCTTTTTCACCCCCGACTATGGCCTGTTGAACTCGGCGCTGCACCTCTGGGGCTACCACGGGCCGGAGAATTGGACCGGGAACCCAAACCTGGCCCTGCCGGCGGTGATGATCGTCTCGGTGTGGAAAAACGCTGGCTACTATATGATCTTTTACCTGGCTGGCCTGCAAAGTCTGCCCACCGATGTGTTCGAGGCCGCCGCGCTGGATGGAGCCAACTGGTGGCAGACATTGTGGCGCATCACCTTTCCCCTGCTGCGGCGCACCACTCTTTTCGTCACCACCATCGCTTTCATCGGTGCCTTCCAGACAGTGGACCACATCTTTGTGCTCACGCAGGGCGGCCCTAGCCGGGCCAGCACGGTGCTACTCTACTACTTGTGGCAGGAGCGGATCGAGAACCAGAACGTGGGCAGCGCAGCAGCCATCACCGTCATCCTGGTGGCTATCCTGTTGGTCTTTGCCATCATAAACCAGACCCTGTCCGAGCGGAAGGAGGGGGACAATGTTCGATAGCCTGCCCGGCAAACACTGGTCGGCTCGCCTGGGCCGCGGGTTGCTGGCTTTGCTGGCGGCGGCACTAGCCCTTCTCTGGGCAATTCCCTTGCTCTGGGCCATAGTCGCTTCCCTCCGCCCCGCCTCCGCCCCGCTGGGCCGTGGCGACGTCTGGTTCAGTTTCCCCCTCACGATCGAGAACTATGTGCGGGCCTGGTCACTGGCCCCGTTCAATCTGTACTATGTCAACACGATCATTATCGTCCTGATGATCCTGGGCGTGCAGATCCTCACCATCACCCTGGCCGCCTTTGCCTTTGTCCATTACCGCTTTGGGGGCAAACGCGCTTTCTTTTTCTTTATCCTGTTGCAGTTGATGATCCCCACCACCGCCCTTCTGGCGCCAAACTTTTCCACCATCCGCCAATTGCACCTCTTTGACACCCGTCTGGCTATCGCCATTCCCTACTTTGGCTCAGCTTTTGGCACCTTTTTGATGCGCCAGGCTTTTCTGGGGGTGCCGCGCGACCTGGTGGACGCGGGGGTCATTGACGGCTGCTCCTGGTGGCAACTGCTGCGCCACGTCTATCTCCCCCCCGCGGTCCCCACGCTGGTGGCCTTTGGCCTCTCCTCGGTCAGTTGGCACTGGAACGAGTTCCTCTGGCCGCTCGTCGTCACCAACAGCGACGCCAGCCGCCCCCTGACCGCCGGACTGGTGCGCTTTACCCAGTTGGGCGAGATCGGCGCGCAGTGGTCACTGCTCACCGCAGCGACGCTGATGGTCATCGCGCCTCTCTTTATCGCCTTTTTGCTCTTTCAGCGCCGCTTTATCCAGAGCTTTCTCCACTCTGGCCTCAAGTAAAGAGCGTGGCGAAGCGCTTCGCCGCGCTCTCGGTGCCCGCGTGGGCCGATCGCCCTTTCAGCCGTTCGGGTGACAAATGTGCCGCCAGGCCCAGGCGGGCATAACTGCTCGCCCTCCCACAGGTTCGCTTGCCACAACCTGCGGGAGGGTGGGCTGAGCAGTTACACGCAATGGACGAATAGAGCGAACTCTGCTAAAATATGGGCAATCGGGCTCCCAGCAACGAAAGGAGGAAACGACGATGGGCGAAGAGAACGCACTCCTCACTGGCAAGGGCATCTGGGCACGCCCTCGCTTCGGCGCGACGACGGAGCTGGAACGGGCGATCCAGATCGCGCAGCAGACCGGCGCCACCCACATCCTGTACAAGGTGGCCAACGGCGTGGCCTACTTTAACGGCTCCCAACAGGCGGCGCGGATGATCCGCGACGCCGGACTCGTCCCCTATGCCTGGATGTGGCTGTTCCTCGACAACCCATCCGACGAGGCGCAGGCAATAGCGCGCGCTTTCGGGGATGGGTACCAGGGGATGGTCCTCAACGTGGAGGTCTCGTGCAGCCGGAGACACGGCGAAGCCCGCGCCCTGGCCCGCGCTGTCCGCGACCTCGGCCTGGATAGAGACCATATCTATAACTGCTCCTTCCCCAACATCCTCAATCACTTGGACAAGCCCTACGACGAGTTGAACGAGGCCTGCCGCGGCGGGTTGATGCCGATGGCCTACGGTTCCTTCTTCGCCCCCGGTGACGGTACCCCTCCGGCGACCCAGGCGCAGACGGTGATCGACAAGTGGGCCTACGGTCACTACCGTAGCTGGTGCGAGCGGCTGCCACCTGGACAGTGCCCCCCCATCTACCCCGTCCTGGCCCCCTATCACGACGACTATGGGACCTTCCGTATGAGCCCAGACGAGTTCAAGATCTGGTTGGACCGACTGGAGGCCCATTCTCCCACCTTCTTTAGCATTTTCACCGCTGCAGTGATCAACGACGACCTGCTGCCGCTGATCGCGCACTTTGCACTCGCCGCGGGCCAACCGGCCCCACAACCAGTCCCAGAGCAGATGTGGGTCCATCCGCTGCAAGGAACGGTGTTGTACGACTCACCCAGCCCTGGAGCGCGACGGCTGCGGGCGTTCATCTATGGCACCGAGATCGAAGGATTATCACGGCGCACGGGCAGCGACGGCAACCCCTGGATCGAGGTCCGCGCTCCCACCGGCCGGCTGGGATGGATCCCCGAGAACCACCTCGCCGCCGCCAACCCCGGCCCGCCGCCCGCCGCCCCCCTTCCCCCTCCTCCAGCGCCGGGCCACCTGACCCACGTCTGGACCAAGGAGGAGCTCAACTTCCGCAGCAAGCCGGTGGTCAGTGCGGACACTCTGATCGGGCGTCTCTACGCAGACGCTCAGTTGCGCATCGCCGAGGACACGGCCCTGGCGCGGAGGAAACTGGACCAAAACGAGGGGCAGGGACAGTGGTTCCTGGTCCAGGTGGAGCCGAACGGCCCCCACGGCTGGGTCGCAGCCTGGTACGTCACCGATCACGCCCCGGGCCAGCATCACGAGGAGCACGGCGAGGAGGGGGAGCACCCACCCGTCACCCACGTCCTGGTGGACGAGGGGGTCA
>JAOZPF010000101.1:4185-9303 GCA_029932895.1 Anaerolineae bacterium
GGTCACTCTGGAGCTCAAGGCCTTTGATTCGACCGCCGCCCCCACCAAGTGGAAGATACCCGGCGGGACTATCCTGGATGTGCTGGAACCGCCGGAACAGGCCGGGGCCAAGGTCGGCGTTCCGGGCAAGTGGATTCGCGTCAGCACACCCAGCCTGTATGATGGGTTCGTCGAGGCCACTCACCTGAGCGGCAAACTCGACCCGGATACCAGAGCGCCGGTGGACGACGCGACGTTACCCCTGGGAGATAGCGCCTGGCTCTTTGGCATCCACGGCGTGGGGGTGAACGAGTCCCGTGATTTCACCACCCTCTTCCACGGCTCTGGCAAGAAGGGATGGCTGGTCTTTACCGAAAAGATCGGCCACTCCAAAAGCCTGGGGGCCGACCCCAACCGCCGCCAAAAGCTGTGGAATCTGGCTCGCGCTGGCTATGGGATCATCGTCCGCCTGAACAACGGCTATGACGAGGACGGCACTCTGCCGGAGGAGGCCCACTATGCGGCCTTTGCCGAGACCTGCGCCCAGTATGCCAGCCTGTACCTGCACCACCCAGAGGTCGCCGACCAGGACGACTACACCTGGACCATCATCATCGGCAACGAGCATAACAACCCCCGCGAGTGGCCGCGCAAGGACCATCCCCCGGAACCCATCACCGCCGCGCGGTACATCCGCGCCTTCGACCTGGCCTACGCGGCGATCAAGAGGGTGCTGCCCAACGCCCGCGTTGTGCCGGGGGCGGTAGACCCCTACAACACCGGTCAGGGGAGGCCAATAGACTATTTCGTGCAGATTCTCAAAGGTGTAGCCCACCTCGACGGCATCGCCCTCCACACCTACACCCACGGGCCGGACGTGGGGTTGATCACTGCCCACACCAAGTTCACCAACGACCCGCTCAAGGACCACTATTACGATTTTCTCTCCTACCGGCCCTTTGCCGAGGCCATCCCTCCCCGCTACCGCGACCGGCCCATCTATATCACCGAGACCAATCACTGGACCAAGCGGGACGGGCAGCACGGGTGGGAGAACGAGAACAACGGCTGGGTGCGCGCTGCCTATGCCGAGATCGACCGCTGGAACAGCAGGCCGTATGCTCAGCAGATTTGCTGCCTGGCGCTCTATCGCTGGCAGGATGACGAGTGGCAGTTCGAATACAAGGACCAGGTGCGGAATGATTTCAAGATGGCGCTGGCACACGACTATCGCTGGCGCAGCTAGGAATTGCTCACAATGGCGCGCCTCTCGTGGTCAAGCCGCGGGAGGCGCGTTGCGTGGTGACCACATTCGCTGCAACGGGCCGGGCAGCAACGGGGCCAACAGCGCCCGCTCCTCCACCGTCAGCACCCGCAGCAACGCCAGCGCCGCTGGGTAGACGAGCAACCCCACCCCCAGCGCCAGCGGCTGGCTGACCGTTGCCGCCGCCCCGGTCGCCGCCCCCATCGCCAGCCCGGCCAGAAGGGGCCGGGCCAACGTCCGTCCCCAGCCCACCGCGCCCAGGTGGCGACGCAGGCCAACGTGGAAGAGAGCCGCCAGCAGCAGCTCCCCGCCGATGATGATGCACGCCGACGCCACATAGCTAAAGCGGGATACCAGCACCAGGTTCGCCGCCACCACAAAGAGGACGCGCGCACCAGAGGCCAACAGCACGTACCGCTGCCGGTCGAGGGCGATGAGGACATAGTTGGTGAGATTGTTGATCCAGCCGAAAAGAATCGCCCACACCAACAGCCGCAGCACGACCGCTCCATAGGGCAGGAACGCCCGCCCACTGAGCAGCCCCACCAGCGGTGTCGCCAACAACGTCACCAGGACAGCCGCCGGTAACGCCACCATCGTCAGCAGCTTGACCGACAGCCGGTATGAGCGCAGGAGCCCGGGCCGGTCCTGCGCCGCCTGGCGGGACATCACCGGGAAGACAGCAAACGTAAAGAAAGAGGGGATGATGTTGAGGGCATCGACCCACTTGCGACCGGCATCGTACCAGCCCACTGCGGCATCCCCCTGCAGCCGCTGCAAAAGCAACACGTTGACGCCGGGGAACAGAGCCTGCAACAGAAACGAGGTCATCAGCGGCCAACTCTCGACCAGCATCCCCCGCTGCAGGGGCCAGGTCACGCGGGTTGGCCCCCGTCCCAGTTGCTCCCCGATCATCCGCCGCGCCAGCACCGCCAGGACGACCAGCGTCACCACGTTGGTCACGATGGCGGCCCCAGCCAGCCCCACGATCCCCAGCCCAACCACCAGCGCCAGTACCCCCAGCGTCACCTTGACGATGGTGGTCACGGTCTGAATGGCAGCGGGGACCTCGTGCTTCTCGTAGCCGCGCAGGAGCCCGGCCAGGCCGTAAGCGATACTGCCGGGCAGCAGCCCCCCGTAGAGGAGGACGACAGCCCAGACCGTCTCGCCAGCCAGCGGCTCACCCAGCGCCTGCCAGCCAGCCAGGAAGCCGATCAGGAGCGGCATCACCGCCACAAAGAGCAGCAACCGCAGCACGGTCGTGTTGACCAAGAGCTGCCGCGCCCGGCCCCGCTCGCGGGCCACCTCGCGCATCAGCATCACGTCCAGGCCAAAGTTGGCCACGATGTCAAACAGACCATAGATCTGGACCGCCGTGGCAAAGCGACCGTTCCCCACCGGCCCCAGGATGCGGGCCATCAGCGCGGCAAAGGCAAAGTCGATGGTCCGGTTAAAGAGGTTGAGGACGATCGGCGCCAGCGAGTTCTTGGCCACCCGACGCACGGTACTGGCGTCATCTTCCTCACGGTAAAAGAACCGCCACAGGTAGATGCCCACCAGAAAGAGGAGCAGCATCGCGGCGATAAAGGTGACAAAAGCGCCCACCTTCACACTGTTGGGACTGTACTTGAAGCGCACGGTCCAGGCCCCCGGCTCCAGCCGCACGCCGCGAAAGTTCCCGTCCACCCGGACGACCTCAACCTCTTGCTCCTCCCCGTCCCCGCGCACAAAAGCCCGCCAGCCAGAGGCGAAGGAGTCGGTCAGCACGAGCCAGCTTGGTTCAGAGACGGTGGCCTCTACCACGACCTCGTTGATGGTGTAGCGCGTCACCGGCTGCGGGGTGGCGGGGGACGGGTTGCGAGTCGCGGGTTGCGGGTTGCGAGTTGCGGATTCGACGACGACAAAGGAATGGGGATCGTAGGTGCGCAGGGCCTGGGGAACGTCGGCGGTGACGACGACGGCCGCGGTGGGAAGGGTAAAGGCCCGGCTCAACACGCCCCGGTTCTCATAGACCCGCACCGCCGCGTCCTGGTAGACCAACCGGTACTTGGCTGGGTTGGGTATCTCGACCTCGGTGATGATGTACTTGACGTTGAGCAGGTCCAACAGGGGGCTATCCAGGCTCGACCACTCGCTGAGGGAACTGATCAGGTTGAACGGCAGCTCGTCCTGCTCCTCGATGAGCCCCATATAATCGGCATACTGGCGGGAAAAGAGCGAGTCATATCCAGCCACCGTTTGCAGGTCGTAGAACATCCCCACGTTGGGGTTCATCGTCTTGGTAGTGCCGGGCGGGGTAAAAGTGGCGTACCGCCAGAGAGAAGTGTCCTGCCTGAGGAACTCGACCACCGGCGGGGTATAGTCCAGCAGACCCGGGTCCACCGCCGGCTCGAAACCAGCCCCAAAGGAGGCCAGGTCCACCACCAGCAACCCCACAGCCATAAACTCCCAAACTGGACGACGGCGCAGGGTGATGGGACAGCGGCTCACGCGGAGGACGATGCCGCTGGCGGTCAGCAATAGCGCAAAGAGCGCAATCCACTTGAACTCGTAAGAGTAAAAAGCGCGGTGGTCCGGGAAAGCGGTGGGGGCCAGGGCCAGCCCCCAGAAGGCGCGCTCCACCAGCGGCTCGATACGGGCAAAGAAGATGCGGCTGAGGGCCAGCCCTGCCAGCGTCCCCACCCCGGACCAGAAGGACAGGGCGGCGAGGACGCTCACGAGCGAGGGGGAGGTGTAGAGAAGGAGCAGGTTGCGAATTGCGAGGGACCAGGGGCGAGGGACGGGGCGCTGGGATGCGTTCTGTGCCCGCTCATCCAACAGCCGCCGGCGGCTTGCGGTGAGCGCATCCACCCCGAACCCAGCCAGCATCGCCACCGACAGAGTGAGCGGAAAGACCCAACGGAAAGGGGAGTGGGACTGACGGATGTAGGGCAGGGCATAGACCAGCGCATAAACCGGCGTGCCAAAGATGCAGGCCAGGGAAAAGAAACTCAGCAGGGTAAAAAAGGATATATGAGGATGGCGGAACCAATTTGACAATCTATCAATGAGCAATTTGCCAATGCCCGATTTCCCACCATTGGCGAGCGGGCGCAGGACGGCCAGGGCAGCCAACAGGAGGGGCAGCAGCCCCAGGTAGGCCCCCCCCTCCACATAGTTCTTGATCCCCCAGTCGTAATTGCTGATCGGGTCCCCATAGGCATTGACCGTGGCGGGGACTGACTGGTAACGGAAGAGATCAAAGAGGGTATGGTGGGCCGGGTTGCCGAAAAAGTTGGGCACGGCGAAGGTGATCAGCCGCCGTGGCGGATAGGCCCACCCGCGCACCTGGGCGAGGGTCGCCGCCGCCGTACCGGAGCGGAAGCTGTGCGTCGCCACCTCGTACAGCGGGATGAATTGCACCGCCCCCAGCGCCAGCCCCAGGACGACCAGCAGAGTCAGCCAACCCAGCGCGCGGCGACCATCCCGCCACCACCTCGCCACCCGGCTCCCCACTCCATCGACTGAGCGGTGGCCACTGGGGAGGTAGAACAGCCGCCAGGCGGAGTAAGAGGCTGTGACCAGCAGCACAAAGTAGGTGTTCTCCGCGTGACCGGCCAGCATTTGGCAGCCCAGGCCCACAGCGCCCAGCAGCGCCCAGGGGAGAGTGGCGGGGCGCTCTCCCAGCGCCGGCCGCTGTTGGACCACCCGCTCCACCATCGCCAGGATAAAGGGTAGCCAAGATGCGCCAGCGATGATCATCGAGTGCACTACCGAGGCCAGCATAAACCCGCTGAACTGGAAGACAATCCCAGCGATCAGCGCGCCCAGTCGCCGGATACCCAGCGTGCGGGCCAGGAGATAGGCCCACCACCCCGCCAGCCCCAACTGGAGCA
>JAOZPF010000102.1 GCA_029932895.1 Anaerolineae bacterium
GTGCGGGTGGTGGTGCCGTACCGCGTCTTTCTGCCGCTGATTCTAGCGCCCTAGTAGCCGCCGTTGCTGTTGCTGTGTTTGCCGCCGCGTGTGCCCAACCGGTCGGCCTCGAGGTACGTGTCGCAAGCAAGAGCTGTGCATTGTCATAGGTTTGGAGGAGTGTCGTGTTTAACTATCGCTTTTCCCATCGTGTGAGATCGCTGTTGGTTGCGTCGGCTCTGACCCTGTTCATCCTTGTGACTGCTGTGTTTCCGGCCGATGCGTTGTTGCCTGTGGTGCGCCCAGAGATGCGCTTGGTGCTTATCGGCACTGTGCACGCTCCCCCGCTGCCCCGCGGGCTGCGGGTCCTGGAGCGGTATGATGCCTTTGTTCTGGCGGAGGTTCCCGTCGCCGATCTGGCGGACCTTCAGCACCGGTACGATGTGGACATGTTACCAGAGCGGACGATGGTCTCCATCAATGGAATCACCTTTGACACGCGGCAGGGTGAGCCGCGTATCTCGTCCGACCTCCGCGCGGCGGCGGACAGTCCCTACTTCCTGCTCCAGTTCTACGGCCCGGTCAAGGCAGAGTGGATCGCCGCGCTGAAAGAGATGGGGGTCGCTTTTTTGGGCTATCATCCCAATTTCACCTACATCGTCCGTATGGACCCCGCGCTGCTCTCCCGCGTCCGGCAGGCCCACGCCGTGCAATGGGTTGGCCCGTACCATCCGGCCTACCGTCTGGCCTCGGAGGAGGAGCTGGCGTTGGCGATGACCGTTGATGACAAACGGGTCTTCCAAGTACACTTCCTGCCGGGTGAGGACCCGGATGTGGTGCGCCGCCATCTGGACGAAAAGGGCTTTTCCGTCGAACTGTTTGCCCCGCTCGATCCGCCGCAGGCTCGCGTCTGGGCCGCGCCGGAGCAGGTGGCGCAGTTGGCTGCGCTCCCCGGCGTCTACCGCGTCGAACCGTATGACCCGCCCCGCTTTGACAACGAGCGTGGTGCTCAGGTGATGCACACCTGGGACGTGTGGCAATCGTCCCGCAATGGGCTGCTGCAAGACTTGATGGGAGCGGGGCAGATCGCTGGCGCGGTGGACTCGGGGCTGGACAACAACTCGACCAGTCCTACCATCGAGGACTTTTACGACTATTCCGGCGGCGGCAGCACCAGCCGCGTGGTGTACAACGGCAATGGTGATGGCTGCGGCGGATGGTGCAATTGCTACAGCAGCGACGACAGCAACAGCAGCGGGCACGGCACCCACGTCGCCGGCTCTATCGTCGGCAACGGTTACAACTCGCTCCAACAGCGCGGGCTGACCGCCCACGCCACTAGTGCTGACCCCACCTTCGACTACGCCTGGGGCGTTGGTGAAGCCCCGGAGGCGGAGATTGCATTTGCTCACGTTGCTGGTCGCTACTTGATCTATCATGGCACACTTTGTGGCATCGGTACTGCCTACAATACCTGGATGAATGTCTACAACGCCGGGGCGCGGAATGTGAACAACTCCTGGGGCAACTCTACCTACTCATACGGCGGCGATGCCCAGAGTGGCGATCAGATTATGTGGGACCGGCAGGACTACCTGGTCGTCACTTCGGCCAGCAACGCCGGGCCCGATTGGAACACGGTCGCGCAGCCGGGCACGGGCAAGAACATCCTCACCGTTGGTGCTGCCACCAACCACCGCTCTGTGTGGGGGCTCACTGGCGACTCTGCCAGCACGTTGACCTATTTCAGCAGCCGTGGCCCGGTTAACCCCGGCGGTGGCGACGGTCGGGCCAAGCCCGATATTGTCGCTCCTGGCGCTTATGTTCTCTCCACGCGGACCAATTATATTGTTGCCAGCACGGCGTTACTCTGGGGAAATGAGCCGGGGGATGGCGACGGCGATGGACGGCCTGATTACGTTTGGAGCGGCGGGACCTCGATGTCGGCCCCGCTGGCGACCGGCGCGGCGACCATCATCCGCGATTATTTCCAGGATGTCCAGGGATTGGGTTCGTCTACTCCACCCAGCGCGGCGCTGATCAAGGCGGCGATGCTGAACGGGGCGGTGGATATGGGATACGGCTACGAGTCCCTCTCCAGCGCTCCCTACGGCGGGCGGAATCTCCAGGGTTGGGGCATGGTCAACGTTGAGCAGTCTGTTGTTCCCCATGCTCCTCGCTCTTTCTTTTACGACGATTTTACCAACATTACCAGCTCTTCTCACCAGTCCTCCATCGGCTTTACTTCCTCTGGGCAGTACAAGCAATACACGGTGCAAGTTGTGAACTCGAGTGAGCCGCTCAAGATCACCCTCCACTGGACCGACCGGCAGAGAGGTAGTGACGGCAGCGCGGTGAACAACCTCAATCTGCTGGTGACAGCCCCCGACGGCAGCACTCAGTACCGGGGCAATGTCTTTAGCGGCTCTTGGTCTACCACCGGTGGCTCTTATGATACCAAGAACAATGTCGAAGCGGTTTACTTGCAGAACCCGTCTACCGGTACCTGGACTATCCGCGTTACTGATGCCAGCCACGGTGGGGGGACCCAGCCGTATGCGTTGGTCGTTTCGGGCGGGCTGGGGCCGAACCCCTCCTACACCTGCCCCACGGGCGGCTGTGGTCGGGCTGGCACTTCGGCTCAACCTTACCTTCCCTCGCTCAAGCCGCTGAGCGGAAGCTTGGAGCACGTTGAGGCTGGGAGCAACTTTACCTACTCCTTCCGCCTGACCAACTGGGGGACCAACGGCGATACCATTAGCTTGGGCTACAGCGTCACCGATATGAGTAGGAACAGCGCCTCCGGCGTGACGGTCTCCTTCAGCCCCGCTGGTCCCTTCAGCCTCTCCTCTGGCGCTTCTCGGGATGTCCAAGCGACAGTTAGCGTCGGCTCCGGCGTCAGCAACGGCCCCTACGATGTAGAGATCACCGCTACGTCCGCTGGCGCTGGTGGGCGCCAGGATGGGTTGGTCGTTCCCCTGAACGTCATCGCTAACAACAGCCTCTCCAACGAGACCGGGGTGGTCAGTGACGCGGCCCCGCAGTATGCCAACGACTTTTGGGGAACCGGCGACCTGCTTTGGGCAGCTTATCTCTCCGCCGAGAGCCACAACAACAGCGAGACGGAGGTCTGGACTTCCCGCTCGACCGATGGCGGGCAGACCTGGACAAAGATGGGCCAGGTGGACGCCAACAATGGTGTCTACTATCACGACCCGGCGATTGCCGGAAACTCTGATGGTAGCAGCGTTACAGTGGCCTGGACGCGACCTAACGACCGTGTCTTCGCCCGCACGTGGACCTCTTCCGGTGGGTGGGGCTCCATCCGGACGCTGTGGACCCCCTCCACCAGCGGCACCTGGCGCGTCGGCCCTCCGGATGTTCTCTATGACAACGATGGCGACATCCTGGTCGTTTGGCGGGCTTATGACTACGATAACTCCACTACTGAGGGGATTTTCTACTCCTTCTCGACCAACGATGGAGTGTCCTGGTCCTCTTATGCGGGCGTGCCGGATGCCAGTTGCAACGACTGCACGCACTATCATCCTCAGTTGACGCTGGACACCAGCCGCAACGATGTCTGGATGGCCTACGCTCACAACATCAACAACCGGGACATCCGCTTGAAGCGCTGGAGTGGCTCCTCCAATAGCTGGCAGAGCGGGAATCCGGTGGTCGCCAGCACGAGCGATCGGGAGATCCACCCTGGGATCGGCTACGTGGCGGATACCGATGCGCTTTGGGTAACTTGGCATCGCTATTCCGGCTACAGCAATCCCAATGCTCGCCTCTACTATGTTCGCTCCACCGCTGGCAGCCTGCCCAATCCCACCTGGGGGACAACCCGGGGACCGTACGGTGTCCGCACTGCGGAAACCCACCCGGCGATGGTGGTGGGTGATAGTTCCGATGCCTACATTGCCTATCTTGCCTATAATGATAGTTATCGTGGTGGCAATATCTACCTGCTTACCGTGCCGGCATCTGGTGGCGTGCCTTCGCAGACCGACCAGGTCTGTGCCACGGTGGACGATCCGCCACTGTATGCGCGGGGGAATGGGGGGAACCCTCAGCTCCTCTGGCTAGAGACGACGGTGAACGGCCAGACCAATACGGGTCCCACGCTCCTCTACTCCAAGAACCCGCCCGACAATGAAGACCCCGACTATGGCACCAATCTGGGTGTGGCGCAGACGCTTTTCAATCAGGGCGAGAATTTCGATCTCTATATCAGCCAGGCCGGCGTGCGAGGCCCCACCGCGGTCAATCTGGCGGGGTTCGACGCCGCGGTGCAGGGCCGGGACGTGCTGGTGACGTGGAATACGGCGAGCGAGATCGACCTGGCGGGGTTCAATCTCTACCGCAGCCGGCACGCGGATGGGCCGTACACACGTCTGAACGGGGGATTGATCCCGGCGAGGAATCCCGGCTCGGTGCTGGGGGCGAGCTACGAGTGGCTGGACCGGGGGGTGGAGCAAGGGCGGGCCTATTACTACGAGCTGGAGCAGGTGGAGGCGGGTGGCGGGACGCTGGAGAGCGGGCTGGTGCGGGTGGTGGTGCCGTACCGCGTCTTTCTGCCGTCGATCCTAGTGCCCTAGGGGTATGATGCCGGGGCGTTTGTTGGACGTCCAGGCAGCGGCAGTGCTGGGTGGCCTGCATTTCGATGCCTTCTGTATGCGCGGGGGCTATCGCCCCCGCGCCTGGGCTTGGAATAGCCGAGGTCGCCCCCTTGTGGAGTGTCGGCGACCTGGTTTTGCCAGGAGGTGAACTTGGGGGTTGCAAACATGCCCTGCGGGGGGGACTTGCCTTCCTGACGGGCAGGAGGGATACTATCTATACCGGGAGGGAAAGGATGGAAAAGGCTTCTTTGTCCACCGGGGCTATCCGCGCGATCGTGCCCCTGTTGCTGGTCATGGCATCTCTGCTCCCTATGCCAGGGGTGAGGGTTGCCCAGGCGGCTACCTATGCGGAGAACTTTGACGTCAACGCCAACTGGACCAACGTCAGTGGGTCGAGTCTAAGTGCATACGGGACCAAGGAGTATGCCGATAGCGCTCACCCCGCGGTCACGTTTCACGCCGAGGTTGCTCTGCGGGAGACCTCGGGCACCCAGGATGGGTTCTTCAAGACGCACAGCGGAGCTTATGCGTGGCGACTGCGGAATGCCAGCGGCGCGTTTTGGCAGGCCAAGGTGACCACGGGGGGCGTGGGAACCTTTTCCGTCTGGGTGCGGCGTTGGGATTCCAGCCCTGGCCCCAATTACGTGGCTGAGTACAGCACGGATAACGGCAGCACGTGGACGACGGTGCAGACCATCGACAACACGTGGCTTGGTTCTAGCGACTGGAAGCAGGTAGCGGGGACTATCAACACATCGAACGGTGCGGGCGATACGGATGACATTATCATCAGGATCAGGCGGACCGGCGGCGAGAGACTGATGGTGGATGATTTCGAGATGACCGACTATGCGGGCGATTCGCCCCCCTCCGTTGCCAGCACTACCCCCGCCGACGGTGCCACCGGAGTGGCTGTGGATGTTGATATCGTCGTCAACTTTAGCGAGAATGTGACGGTCACTGGAAGCTGGTACAACATCAACTGTAGCACCACCGGCACGCACACGGCTGCCCAGTCGGGCGGCCCGCAGAGCTTTACTCTGAACCCGGATAGCGACTTTGTCGTTGGAGACCACTGTACGGTCACTATCTATGCCAGTCAGGTCACCGATCAGGATGGCACCCCCGACCACATGGCCTCCGATTACAGTTGGAGTTTCGACGTCGGCGGAGGGAGCGCGGCGAACGTGCTCATCAATGAGGTCGATGCCGACACCTCTGGCGCCGACACACTCGAGTTTGTGGAACTGTACGATGGTGGCTCCGGCAACACCGACCTGACCGGATTGGTCGTCGTCTTTTTCAACGGCAACGGCGATACTTCCTACGCCGCCTTCGATCTCGATGGTCGCAGCACTGACGCCAATGGCTACTTTGTGCTGGGCAATTCCGGCGTGAGCGGCGTGGACTGGGTGTTCTCTGATGGCTTGTTGCAGAACGGGGCGGATGCCGTCGCTCTCTACCAGGATGATGGCAGCAGTTTCCCCAACGGCACGCCGGTCACCACCAACAACCTGCTCGATGCCCTGGTCTATGACACCAATGATGCTGATGATGCGGGGTTGTTGGTTCTGCTCAACAGCGGCGAACCGCAGGTCAATGAGGATGGCGGCGGGAACAAGGACAACGACTCGAACCGCCGCTGCCCCAACGGGTCAGGTGGACAGCGCAACACCAGCAGCTATTACCAGGGAGCCCCCACGCCAGATGCGGACAATAGTTGCAGCGCCCCGCCGAACTGTAGCACTATACCCGGGATCCAGGGCAGCGGCAGCGCTTCGCCTTGCGAAAACCAGACCGTCACCATCTCGGGCTGCGTCACCGGCGTGACAGCCAAGGGCTTTTACGTCCAGGACGTGGCGGGAGACGGCGATTCCAACACCTCCGACGGTATCTATGTTTATATGTACAGTGGCTGGGATAATCACCAGAACCTGGAGGTTGGTTATAACGTCACCGTTGCCGGCGGCACGGTGCAGGAGTATTATGAGGCCACCGAGATTTACTGCGGCTATACCGGCTGCGGACCAAACGGCGGGGACGATGTCGTCAAGGGAGGTGCCTGCACTCTGCCCGCACCAGTGACGGTGCAGCAGATCCAGACCCTGGGTGACCACGACGCCACGCTTTATGAGAATGTCGAGTTCATGCGCGTGCAGATGAGCATTGACGGCTACGTGCAAGGGCCGACCAAGCGTTTTACCTCCCGTTTTGCCCACGGCGACCCCGAGATCGGGTTCATTTACTGGGGGCTGGAGAGTTCACTGCCTCATCCCCCTCGCCTCTTCCAGGATGACTATGCTGGTTATGGCTCGCTCAACTTTCTCTCCGGCGCTTGTGACAAGGACCTCCCCGATGTCGATTTCGGCGACCGTATCCAGGCCACGGACCTGATAGGGGTGATGGGATACCACTTTGACAAGTGGCAGTTGATCCTGGACCCGTCGCAGACGCAGACGATCACGGTGACCGATAGCGCCGACGTTTCTGATTCGGAGGGACCGATCGGGGGTGACGAGTTTGGAATCTGCACCTTTAACCTGGAGAATATGTTTGATCATATCGACGACGGGGATGGAGATGTGGGTGACTGGTCGCCGGCGGATGCGGCCGCCTACACGGCCATGCTCCAGGTTCGCGCCCAGGATATTGTCAACGAACTGCAAAACTGCACCGTCATCGCTGTGCAGGAGATGGAAGGGAAAGAGCAGGTCTGGGACGACCTGGAAGCGCAGATTGAGGCGGCTGCTGGCGGGGCGGTGGATTTCGAGTGGGACTATTGGGAGAGTTGGGACGTGCGCGACATCACGGTGGGTATCCTCTACAACGCTGACCGCGTGACTCTGGTCAGCAGCGACCAGCGGCAGGGGTGCTCGACCACGGACTGGGGGGTGAGCTATAGCAACGTCCAAGCCCCGCGCGACAAACCGGACCCCTGTGGAGGGAGTGAGCCGTATGCTCTCTTCAGCCGCCCGCCCTACGTCGCCCGGCTCCAGGTCAGTGGCGGGCCCGAGTTCACCATCATTGTCAATCACTTCAAGTCCAAACGCTCCAGTTCATACTGCTCCACCACCGATTGTACCGACCGCAGAGAGGCTCAGGCTAATTGGGTCTCTGCATTGGTGAACGAGTATTCTGCCACCACGCCGAACGTGGTTGTGGCTGGTGACCTGAACGACAGCCTCGGCTCTACGCCCATCGGCATCCTCGATAATGCCACCACAAACGATGGCAAAAAGATCGTCAATACCTGGTTGTCCTTTGTCCCTGCCGCCGACCGGTACAGCTATATCTTTGGCGGCGAGTCGGACGTCCTCGATTACCTCTACTTTTCCGATGTCTTTACCACTTACGTCAAGACGGTCAGCCCGTTGCACATCAACGCCGACTTTGCCGACCTAGGTCCGGGCGAGAGTGATACCTGCGGCACCGGCCCTTGCAGCTATGGCCCCACGGCGAGCACACCCCGCTCCTCAGATCACGACCCGGTCTTTGGGCGGATGGGCAACGCTCCCACCGCGGTCAATCTGGCGGGGTTCGACGCCGCGGTGCAGGGCCGGGACGTGCTGGTGACGTGGAATACGGCGAGCGAGATCGACCTGGCGGGGTTCAATCTCTACCGCAGCCGGCACGCGGATGGGCCGTACACACGTCTGAACGGGGGATTGATCCCGGCGAGGAATCCCGGCTCGGTGCTGGGGGCGAGCTACGAGTGGCTGGACCGGGGGGTGGAGCAAGGGCGGGCCTATTACTACGAGCTGGAGCAGGTGGAGGCGGGTGGCGGGACGCTGGAGAGCGGGCTGGTGCGGGTGGTGGTGCCGTACCGCGTCTTTCTGCCGCTGATTCTAGCGCCCTAGTCGTCGCCGTTGCTGCCTATCCGCGTCTCTTGCCACGAATTGCACGGGTGTCGCGAAAACCAAGGCGAAAATCTGTGCAATTCGTGGCCTGATGTGCAGGATCAGTGTTCCCTCTGCCCTGCGCCTCGGTAGTTACGTTGGCGCTGGCTTTCCAGTTTCGTGTCGGTGGTTGTCAGGGTTGGGAAGAATTGCTCTAATGACACAGTCGCAGATTTTTCTCCTCGTCGTGGTCGCTGTCCCGCTGGCGTTTGTCGTCCTGGATCGCCTGCGGGTCGATGTGGCTGCCTTGCTCATGGCCGTCGCACTGGGCACGGCGCAGTATTTCGGTATGGGTGTCTTGGGCCCGGCTGACACCCCTCGCGCCGCTACCAGAGCGATCTTGGGCCTGGGTCAACCGGTCGTCCTGACATTGTTGAGCTTGTTCATCATCACCCGTGGCTTGGATAAATCCGGCCTGACGCGCTGGGTCGCCCGGTACTTGCTCAAGGTCGGAGGCAATTCGGAGCGGCGCTTGATCGCGCTTTTTGCCACTACGACCGCGATTCTCTCGCTGGTGATGAACAACCTGGCAGCCGGCTCCCTCATCCTGCCCAGCGCTATGGAGGTCGCGCGCCGCACCGGCATCAAGCCCAGTAAACTCCTCATTCCGGTGGCCTATGGCAGCTTGCTGGGCGGAGGCGCGACGTATTTTGCGACCGCCAACATCATTGTCAGCAACCTGCTGCTGACGGCCGATCCGCCCCAGCACCCTCTTTCCATCCTGGCTTTTACGCCGACTGGTGGCTTGATCGCCATCGCGGGCTTGCTCTTTCTCACCTTCTTTGGACGGCGCTGGTTGT